>CAZGID010000009.1:0-25914 GCA_964526065.1 uncultured bacterium | reverse complement strand
AGAATATTTTCAACGTCTTCGCCAACATAGCCGGCTTCCGTAAGCGCCGTCGCATCCGCAATCGCAAACGGGACATCAAGAATACGGGCAAGAGTCCGCGCAAATAAGGTTTTACCGGAACCGGTTGGCCCGATCAAAAGCACATTGCTCTTTTCCAGTTCGACATCATTCGCGTGACGGCTTTTCACGCGCTTGTAATGATTATGAACTGCGACCGCCAATTGCTTTTTGGCTCTTTCCTGGCCCACGACATACTGATCCAGTTTTTCTTTAATTTCCTTCGGGGTCGGAACCACCAGGCCATCGGAAAGATCATGCTTGCGGGATGCGGGAGCGGCCTGCGGCTGATCTTTATCCAGAATATCCTTACAGATTTTCACGCAAATATCACAAATGTAAACTCCGGGCCCGGCAAAGATTTTTTTGACATCCTTGCGCTTGTCGCGCCCGCAAAATGAACAACGTTCTGTGATCATGAAACTAAATACCCCTTTATTTAAATTTGCTCTGTATCGGCCCGCTTCCGAAATCAGAACAGAACTTCATCAAGTGCTGCCCGGCGAGGACTCGAACCTCGAACCATGCCTCCAAAGGGCAGTGTGATACCATTTCACCACCGGGCATTGAGAACCAGGTCTTGCCCATGGGCACGCATGGATTTTTTTATGGAAAACAAGCAGTACGAATCCGGAAAAAAGAAAGAAGGCTTAACCTAGCGTCCGACAAATCTTGATTCTTCCCGGGGCGATGAACTTTTCCAGGCGTTTCTTCAAAGCCCTTGCTTCCTGCTCGCCGTCCATGACGGCAAAGACGGCCGGACCGCTTCCGGACATCGCCACCGCTGGCGCACCCAGCTGAACGACCATAGCCATCGTCTTCCGGACACCAGGACACAGCCGACATGCCGGTCCTTCCAAGTCATTATACAGCTTGGCAGCCCAATCCAGGGACTTTTCCCGGCCAGAAACGAGGCAGCGGATTCTATCAACCCGCTCTTTCTTTGTCAAGAAATGGCCCTGCGAAAAATGCTTGTCCCATTCGCCGTAAACCCTTGGCGTAGAAAGAGGTTCTGACGACAAGACAAGAACAAACCACCGCTTCCGGTTTAAAACCAGGGGTCTAATCTCATCGCCCCGCCCTTCCCCCAGGGCCTGGGGCGTCTCGTAGAGGAAAAAAGGAACATCGGCCCCCAGCTGCCCGCCCAAGGCAATCAGCTCGTCCCGTCCGAGAGGAAGCCGATACAAGCGCTTCAGGGCAAGCAAAAAGTTGGCCGCATTACTGGAACCGCCTCCCAGGCCGGCCTGCATGGGAATTCGCTTTCTCAAGCGAACCTGCACGCCCCCTACCCCCGGAATTTTCTTTTGTACCAGCCGGTAGGCCCGGGTGATCAGGTTATCTTCCCCCAAAGGGAGACCGGGACAGTCGGAAATCAGTCGAAAACCGGCCGCTTGCGGCGTTAATGTCATTTGATCCGCCAGGGAAATCCGGTGGAACAGAGTCACGAGACGGTGGTAGCCGTCCGGCAACCGGCCCGTTACAAAAAGAGCCAGATTGACCTTGGCGGGACTTACCACGCTGAGAGAACGCATGGGCGGGCAGAGACAGGCCGAAACGGCCTCTCGTTCAGGACCAGGCTTTCTTCTTATGCCGATGCTTGCGCAATTTTTTCTTGCGCTTATGCTTGTTCATCTTTTTCTTGCGCTGTTTGTGAGCCCAAGGCATAGAAGCAAGCTCCTTTATTTAGGGAATTACTTTGTTGAGAGGATATTCAATAATGCCGGAAGCGCCTGCATCCTTCAGTTCCGGAACAATTTCACGCACCACGGATTCATCCACAATCGTCTCCACATCATACCATCCGCGGGTGGAAAGGCCGGATATGGTGGGATTTTTCATGGCGGGCAGTATTTCAAGTACACGGGTCAGGCTTTTTTCTGGCACGTTCATCTTCAGCCCGACTTTATTACGCGCTCTCATGGCACCCTGAAGCAGCATCACGACATTGTCCATTTTGCGCTTCTTCCAGGGATCGCGGTAGCTCTTGTGATTCGCAATAAACTGGGGCAGCGAGGTCAGCAAAGTATCAATAATCTTCAAATTATTGGCGCGAAGGCTCGAACCTGTCTCAGTGGCCTCGACAATAGCATCCGCCAACTGCGGCGGCTTTACCTCTGTCGCCCCCCAGGAAAACTCGACCTCGGCTTTGACCCGGTTCTTCTTGAGATACTGCTTGGTGACATTAACCAGTTCCGTCACAACTTTCTTCCCGCGAAGATCCCGGATACTGCGAAATTTGGAGTCATTCGGCACCGCCAGCACCCAGCGCACCGGATTCGAGGTCCGTTTGGAATACTGAAGCTCACAGAGATATTTGACCTTGGCATTATTTTCCACCACCCAGTCATGACCCGTCAGACCACAATCGACAATTCCTTGTTCGACATAGCGCGGCATTTCCTGGGGACGAAAAAGAATGACTTCGAGTTCCGGATCGTCGATAGAGGGATAGTACGAGCGGCTGCCGACGCTGATCGTAAAACCGGCCTTCTTCAGTAAATCATATGTGGATTGTTCGAGACTTCCCTTCGGGAGAGCCATTTTAAGCTTTTTCACAGGTCGGGGATTCTATCTTTTTGCTTGTGAGCTGTCAATGGGACAGCTTATACTCCGCTCATGTTTTGGCCAAAACAGAAATTCCGCCTCATCTGGCATGAATTGCGTCATCATCTTCCATTCACCGTCATTGGCGTACTCGCATCCCTTCTTTTTCTCGGAATTATCCATTGGTTTCTGCTTCCTGCCACTGGCCGGGACGAGGCCGCGACCCATCTCGAATTTTTTCATTTTTTCCATTTCGCGCATATTTTTTTGAGCGCAATCACGACCACCGCTATTTTTCTCTGGAATGAGCGGCACCTCGGAAAAGCGATTGCCGTCGGCTACTTTGCCACTTTAATCGCCTGCGGACTCAGCGACTTATTCCTCCCCTACCTGGGAGGATTGCTGCTCGGCGCCCCGATGCATCTGCATATCTGCCTTCTCGACGATCCCCTGCCGGTTCTCTTGTCCAACACGTCGGGAATCGCCATCGGTGCATGGCTCGGGATGAAACGCCGCCGCATTTCGTATGTGTCTCATGGGTCGCACGTTTTTATTTCAAGTTTTGCTTCACTGTTCTATCTGGTCAGTTTTGGTGTCGATAACTGGCTCACTTACTCGGCGGGCTTGTTTATCATTACCATCCTGGCAGTCGTCATCCCCTGCTGTTCCAGCGACATCGTCATTCCACTTTCGTTCATCTCGGGCCTTCACGGGCATGAACACCAGGATGAACACACTTCTTTAGACGTTTAACGCCGGCTGATTTTCAGCAACGCTGACGCGCAAAAATCCCCGATGAGCGCCGACACGGCGGTCTCCCGCTCCATAGCCGGTGGACAAGATTCGAAGGGATGGAATTTTATCTTGCGGCCGGCAGGAGGCCGCTAAAATGGCCGCGCCGGTGGGCGTTACAAGTTCCAGCGGATAATTGGATTGAGAAACCCGAAACCCCTTCAGCAGCGCCAACGTTCCCGGGACCGGTACCGGCATGATGCCGTGACTTCCCTGAACAGTTCCATAACCCACGGCGAGCCGCCGGACATACACACGGTCGATTCCCAGAGAATGCATGGCAACAGCGGCCCCCACAATATCAAGAATAGAATCCACCGCTCCGACTTCATGAAAATGAATGCGCGATAAAGGAACGCCGTGAACTTTCGCCTCGGCACACCCAAGCAGGCGAAAAGTTCGAATCGCCCGCCTCTTCACAGGCTGGTCAAGTGACGACTTTTCAATCAGACGGCGGATGGCTTCAAAACCAACTGCCTGGCGCTTTTGTTTTGACACATGGACAGAAAACTTTCGAGCTCGGAAAGCACCACAACGAACATGGCGGACCGATAATCGGTAACCTTTCAAATCCAGCTTTTTAAGCTCCTGACGCAAAAGGCCAAAAGGCGCGCCGGCATCCAGCAGAGAACCGACGACCATATCGCCGGCGATTCCAAACGGGCAATCAAATATCAGCGCTTTCACAAATTCTTTTCCCGATTCAGAAACATGGCCATAAAACAGGCCGCGCCAAATCCGTTATCAATATTGACCACGGCCACACCGGGCGAACACGTATTGAGCATGGTGAGAAGCGCCGCGAGCCCCTGATAACTTGCTCCATAGCCAACACTTGAAGGCACAGCCACCACCGGCCGGGAGACAAGGCCCGAAACAACGCTGGCCAGTGCACCTTCCATACCGGCCACACAAATGATTCCACGGCAACGTTCCAGCGCCGGAAGCTGATCCAGTAGCCGGTGCAACCCGGCAACCCCACAGTCATAAATGCGGCGCGCGCGCAATCCGAGCAGTTCCAGCGTGACAACCGCTTCCTCCGCCACCGTCTGATCTCCCGTACCCGCCGTCAGCACGGCTACAACCGGCGCCCGGCGTCCCGGCCGCTTCACTTTGCCAATGCAGCCAATCCGGGCCGGTTCAAAATAGGAAAATGCGGGAAACTCTTCTTTTAAACGTAATGCCATGGCCGCATCCAGCCGCGTAATGACAGGCGCCTGGCCGGCTCGGGAAAAAGACCGGATGATACGGATTAATTGGGGGAAAGTCTTACCGGGACCAAAAATAAATTCGGGCAGCCCTTTGCGTAAACGGCGCGAATGATCGATCCGGGCGAAATCCAAATTCTCATAGGGAAATTTTTGGAGTTGGCGATACGCCTGGCGAGCCGTCAACCGGCCCCGGCGAATGTCACGAATCAGTTTCGTGAGTGCCTGCCGGGTATACATAAAAATCAAACATCCCGCCCACCGAGGGCACGGTTTACCTTGGAAAAAACAATCAAGACGAGCAATGTGATCACGGTCGTCAACACAGCGGCTTTGAACTGCCCGATTCCGCAGGCCAGCCCAATGCCGGCTGCCGTCCAGACACCAGCCGCTGTTGTCAGCCCGCGAATTCCGGAAGAATAACGGATAATGGTCCCTGCCCCCAGGAATCCGATACCGGTTACGACCTGAGCCGCAATACGGGAGGGATCGACCGTTGCTTCGTCTTTAAACATTTCATAAACCTGAACCGATACAATCATAATGAGCGCCGATCCGAGGCAAACCAGCGCGTGGGTTCGAAATCCGGCCTCTTTTCCATGAGCCTCGCGCTCAAATCCGATAGCGCCGCCCAAAAATGTAGCAACCACAAGCCGTAAAGCTACCTGCCAGTCCGCCGGTGTCATCTCCCACATAGCTACCTCCTCATGCCATTTTCATGTTGGGATCGGCCGTAATCGCCAGCGAAGCGCGGCGACGCCGTCGATAATGTTCATAACCAAGACGTGCAATCATGGCTGCGTTATCATTCGTTAATGCAAGATGCGGAAAGCGAATCCGGATTTTATGCTTGGCGCCTTCCTCCTGAAGCCGGCTCCGGAGACAGGAATTGGCGCTGACACCGCCGCCAACCACAATGTCCTTCACCCGCTTCGCAAGGGCGGCATCCATGGATTTCTCGACGAGCCAGCTGACAACCGCCGTCTGAAAACTGGCGGCAATGTCACAAGCCAGCTTTTCTTTTTTCTTCGGGCTGATGCCATTCGCAGTTTGTTTTTCATAAAAATAGCGGACGGCGGTTTTAATTCCGCTGAAACTGAAACCGAACCGGTTTTTCTGCTTCGGCTTGGTAAAGCGAACGGCTTTAGGATCGCCTTGACGCGCGAGACGATCAATCGCCGGACCGCCGGGATACCCGAGACCGAGAATTTTAGCGACCTTGTCATATGCCTCCCCAACGGCATCATCTACGGTTTCCCCCATGACTTTCACGCGGCCCTTTTCATGGAATGTCAGATGAGTGTGCCCGCCGGAAACCAAAAGTCCGATATAACGCGAAGGCTTGCGCACCGACAAAATGCCGGGAAATTTCCCCTCATTGGTGACGAATGCTGCTTCCAGATGGGCTTCCAGATGATTCACGGCCACAAGCGGGCGGCTCAAACCATAGCTGAGCGCCTTGGCAAAACAGATTCCCACGAAAAGGGATCCGATCAATCCCGGGCCCTGCGTAACCGCAATCAGATCAATCTTGTCCGGCCGTATACCAGCCTGCTTCAACGCCTGCTGAAAAACAAAATCCATCTGCTCAAGGCAATGGCGCGAGGCGATCTCGGGCACAATGCCGCCAAAAGGCTGATGGCGGAACAAACTGGAAGAAACAATATTGGAAAGAAGACGATCCTTACCTTCTAGAATCGCGCAGGAAGTCTCATCGCAGGAGGTTTCGATCCCGAGCGTCAGCATAGAAAGGAAGAAGGAAATATCACGCAGGCGACTTGAGCTTTTCCTGAAGAACCTGATTGGCCATCTTGGGATTGGCTTTTCCCTTGGTTTCTTTCATCATCTGACCAACCAGGAATCCCAGGGCCTGGGTTTTACCGTTGCGGTAATCTTCAACCACTTTGGGATTTGCTTGAATGACTTTATCGGCGGCGGCCTCAATCACACTTGTGTCTGTCACTTGCACCCAGCCTTTTTCCTGCACAATGGCGTCAGCCGCTTTTCCGCTTTCGAACATCAACGGGAGGACATCTTTGGCAATCTTTCCACTGATCGTATTGTTCTCAATCAGCCGAATCAATCCGGCCAATGCCGCCGGGGTTACCGGGCATGCTTCAATTCCCATCTTGCGGTCGTTGAGAATTGCCAGCAGCTCGGAATGAATCCAGTTGCTGACCAGCTTGGGCGTCGCCTTTTCGCGGACGCAGGCTTCAAAATATTCACCAAGCGCTTTCTCCTGCACCATGACATGGGCATCATAAACCGTCAGGCCGAAGTCTCGAATAAACCGCTTTTCACGTTCCGCCGGTAATTCCGGAATCGCCTTGCGGATCTCTTCTACCAGACGGCGGTCAATAGTAAAAGGAACGAGATCCGGGTCCGGGAAATAGCGGTAGTCATGCGCTTCTTCCTTGGAACGCATGGGAAAAGTCTGCCCGCGCTCTTCGTGCCACAACCGTGTCTCCTGCACCACGCGGCCGCCGCCCTCCACCAGTTCAATCTGACGTTCAATTTCATATTGCAGCGCTTTTTGTACCGCGCGGAAAGAATTCATGTTTTTGATTTCCGCTTTGGTCCCCAGTTTACTGTCGCCCTTTTTCCGGATCGAAACATTGGCATCACAGCGCAAACTGCCTTCTTCCATATTGCAGTCACTGACTTCAAGATATTGAAGAATCGCTTTCAGGGAGCGCAGGTATTCATAAGCTTCTTCCGGCGTGCGGATATCCGGCTCCGAAACGATCTCCAGAAGCGGAATTCCTGCCCGGTTATAATCCACGAGACTTCCGTCAGCGATCCCTTCATGAAGCAGCTTTCCGGCGTCTTCTTCCAGGTGCGCTCGCGTGATTCCAATCCGGCGAGTTTTCATTTCATCGTTTTCATTCCGGCATTCAATATCCAGCCATCCACCTTTGTTCACCGGCATATCGAATTGTGAAATCTGGTAAGCCTTCGGCAAATCCGGGTAAAAGTAATGTTTGCGGTCAAACTTCAGCCGTTCGGAAATTTCACAGTTCAGCGCCAGGCCGACGCGGATTGCGAGCTTCAGGGCTTCTTCGTTCAGAACCGGCAAAGAACCGGGTAAGCCAAGCGATACCGGGGACGTCTGCAGGTTCGGCTGCGCCCCAAAGGTGGTGCTGGCCGGACAGAACAATTTGGATTTGGTTGCCAGCTGCACATGAACTTCAAGGCCGATCACCGCTTCGTAACTCATGCCAGCTCCGGTTTACGCGTATAGACTTGAATTTCCTGCTCCAGCGAGTAAGCCGCGCGCAAAAGCGTGGCCTCATCGAAAGGACGGCCCATCAGCTGCAGACCGACCGGCAAACCACCCGATGTAAAACCGCAGGGAATCGAAATTGCCGGAATGCCGGCAAGATTGGCGGGAATGGTACAAATATCGGAAAGATACATCGTCAGAGGATCCTTGAGCTTTTCGCCCAGGCGGAACGCCGGAGTCGGTGACGTCGGCGACAAAAGCAAATCCGTCTCACGAAACGCATTTTCAAAGTCCTGACGGATTAAGGTACGAACCTTTTGCCCCTTGAGATAATAAGCATCGTAATAACCCGCCGAAAGAACAAAGGTCCCCAACAGAATTCTTCTTTTCACTTCCTGGCCAAAACCCTGATCCCGCGTGTCCAGATACATGTCCCGCAAATTCTGGGCTTGCGCGCGGTAACCATATTCAACACCGTCGAAACGCCCCAGATTTGAGCTCGCTTCGGCAACCGCCGTAATGTAATAAACAGCGACGGAATATTCCGTATGCGGCAACGATACTTCTTTGATTTCGGCGCCCATTTTTTTGAATGTTTTTGCCGCTTCCTCGACCTGCCGCCGGACTTCATCGTCCATACCTTCGACAAAATATTCTTTCGGCAATCCGATCCTCAGACCGCGAACATTGCGCTCCAGTGCCGTCATGAAATCCGGCACTTTCTCCGGCGCTGATGTTGAATCTTTCGGATCGTGCCCAGAAATCAACTGAAGCAGAAAAGCTGCATCTTCGACTGTTTTCGTGATAGGACCAATCTGGTCAAAGCTGGACCCGAACGCAATCAACCCATAACGTGAAACGCGGCCATACGTGGGTTTCAATCCCACCACCCCGCACAAGGCAGCCGGTTGACGAATGGAACCGCCCGTATCACTTCCCAGCGCCGCGAGCGTCATATCGGCCGCCACGGCCGCCGCCGAACCGCCGCTTGATCCGCCGGGAACGAAATCCGGATTCCAGGGATTGCGCACCGCCTCGAATGCGGAAGTTTCGGACGAAGATCCGAATGCAAATTCATCCATGTTGCACTGACCAAAGAAAGTGGCCCCGGCTTTGCGCAATTTTTCAATCACCGTGGCATCATACGGTGCCACAAAGCTTTTCAAAATTTTTGAGGCGCAGGTAGTCTCAAACCCATCAATGCAAATATTATCCTTAATGGAAACGGGGGCCCCGTGAAGCGGTCCCGGTTGGGCACCCTTTTGTTTGCCGACCGCTTCCAGTACCGTTTCGGGCTGAAAACGCAGAAAGGCGTGCAGCCGCGGATTTAAAGCGCCGGCGCGCGACGCCAGGGCTTCCACCAGAGGACGCACCCCTTCCCGCCGGACAAATTCAACTGCTTCTTTCAACGTCAACTGATAGAGAGGCTTGGTCATCATTCGGGAAATTATTCCTTATCCACAACTTTGGGGACTTTAAAAAAGTTACCTTCCCGTGCGGGCGCCTGCTTTAAAAGCTTTTCGATGGCCGCAGACGGTTTGACTTCGTCAGGACGGAACACATTTTCCAGATTCATGACATGGCTGGTCGGTTCCACACCGTCGGTATTTAATTCTTTGAGTTTTTCAACGTATTGCAAAATGGATTGCAGATCCCGGCTCAATTTTTCCTTTTCCTCGGGTCTCAGCCGGATGCGGGCCAATTCGGCAATTTTTTCGATTTCAAATGACATCAGGACTTCTCTTTCTTTCCGCCGTCTTTCGATTCGCTCTTTTTTTCTCCAGCCCGTTTGTAATCGGTCTGGTAGAAACCGGTCCCCTTGAAAACAATGCCGGCACCGCCGCCAATCAAGCGGCGGACCGGTTTGCCGCATTCCGGACATTTCCGGAGAGGACGGGCGGTCATGGACTGAAAAGCTTCAAAACGGTGCTTGCAGGTCAGACATTCATAATCATATGTTGGCATACTGATGACTCCTTGGGAGAAAAGGGTATTTTAAAAGGCTGATTCCTTTTTGGCAAGGAACCTTAAGCGCCGGGCCAGATCCAGTCGAGCTGCCAGTGGCCGGCATTCGTAAAATGAGCCATGGTACCGGGGAGAAAACGAAGCGGCGGCTGATCCTTTCTGACCAGCGCGGCTGCCACATGATCCAGCTGCGGCAGATGCCCCACGACGATCCCGACCCCGTCGTCCTGTTCCGCCGCCAGCGTATCAAGGCGGTCACACAAGGCTTCGGCCGAATCATTGGGTTGTAGCCCGGAAGCACATTCAAGAGAAACACCTTCCAGACCCTGAGCCAGAATTTGCGCGGTTTCGCGGGCCCGCCGCCGCGGGCTGTGCCAGATCCAGACAATCTTGAAATCGTGTCTTTGCAATTCCCGCGCCGCCGCTTGCATAAATTCTTTTCCGGATTCCGTCAGCGGCCGTTGCGAATCGGGAACCCCCGGAGCGCTTTCTCCATGACGCACGAGAATCAGTTTAAAACTCATTCAGCATCCTCCTGCTGCAAAAGATGCGGAAAGGCATCCAGATGCACCCAGGATTTCAAATCAGGCATGCGATCCATGTAAAAAAAACCGTTCAAATGATCCACCTCATGCTGAATCACGCGGGCATGAAAACCGGAAAAACGACGGCGCACACGTCTGCCTTCCGGCGTCATTGCTTTCAACACCACCCACTCATGACGGGGCACCTGGCCGCGGTAGCCGGGAATGCTCAAGCAGCCTTCCCAGTCCGAAACTTTTTTGCGTGATTTTTCAACAATGGCGGGGTTAATCCAGACTTCAAGAGGAAAAGCCTCCGCTTCGGGATATCGGGGATTGGACACGCATTCCAGCACCGCCACCCGGATGCCGAGACCAACCTGATTGGCGGCCAGTCCCACACCATGGCACCGGCGCATGGTACGGATCATGGCGGGAATCAAGGCCCGGAAACGGGCATCGGCTAGGCGGCTTTTCTCTACCGGCTGCGTTTTATGCCGCAAAGCCGGATGGCCGATTTTCACAACTTCCATGCGGAAGGAATCAGTAGGAATAAGTATCGCGCTGGATTTTTTTGATTTCCTGAATCTGCTGACTGATCTGCGTCACTTCAGCCGCGTCAACGCCCGAAACCACCGTGTCTGTTTCATATTGTTTGAGATCGCGGGTCGTTTGCAAAACCCGTTCACTGTCCCATTGAACTTCCGGTTTTTCCGGCACTTCGGTTCCCGGTACGCGTGCCGTCGGCGGCAGCGGTGAATCCGTATCCAGCGTTTTCAGATTTTGCAGTTCCCGGTAAATTTCCGGCGTGGAGGAGCGTTCTTCGTCTTCCGAAGGAATCTGGCCCCAGGACGGCATTTCCGGCGACGCCGCTTCTTCGGCCGCCTGCTGGGCTTGAACCGGAACACTCAGAAACATGAACAGCAGACCTCCGGCCAATAGACCGGTCGCTTTCTTAAGGTATTTATCAGGGTTATAAAACATGTACTGCCTCCTTACGGTGTGTTTTAACAATTTTAACCTGTAAAACGGCCAATTTCGACAAGGATTTAGTGAAAAAGAGCAATTTCTAGTGTTAATTACCCTATCCCAAGAGACCCTGCTCCCGGAAACTAAAATGGCGGTTATCTCCGATAATAATATGATCCAATACGCGCACGGAAATCGTTTCACAGGCTTGACTTATGCGATTTGTTAGTTCGCGGTCCGCCGCACTGGGCTCTACCCGGCCCGAGGGATGATTATGAACCAGAATGACGGCTGTCGCCCGGCAAAGGAGCGCCGCCTGAACAATTTCGCGGGGATGCACTGCCGCCTCATCCACGGTTCCGGAAAAGAGATCTTCCTCGCGAATAATGCGGTTCGCTTTATTGAGAAAGAGCACCTTGAAAACTTCGCGGCCGCGATCCCGCAAACATCCGGTCAGATAGGCCACCACCGCTTCCGGATCACGAATCACATCGGTTTGCTCCAGCCCGGCCCGCAAATAGCGCCGCAGCAATTCCCCGCAGGCCGCCAGGGTGGCGGCTTTGGCCAATCCCAATCCGTGAAATTCATGCAGCCGTTGAAAATCGGCCGCCAGCAATCCGCGCAACCCATGAAATGCCGACAATAGCTCGCGGCTGAGCTGAAGCACCGGCCGTTTCCGAATGCCGCTGCGCAACAAGATGGCCAAGAGCTCCGCGTCCGACAAGGCTGCCGCCCCGAGACGGCTCAGACGCTCCCGTGGTCTTTCTGACTCGGGCCATTGGGTGATATTTTCTGCAGAAATAGAATGACTCATCTGTCCCTCCTTTTAGTGGCAGGCAAATCCCGAGACTTTTACACAGCCCAGGACGGGAGGGAGAGCTGTAACCCGTGGTTGGTTTAACTTTTAACGGCGTTTGAATTGCCGTTCCAGATCATAAAACGAATACTGAAAGAAAGCCGGACGGCCATGGGGACAATTATAGGGATTTTCGCACGCCGCCAGCTGGTCGAGAAGCGCCCACATCGACGGCAGACTCATGGGATCATGGGCTCGCACCGACTTGCGCTTGCAAGCAATCAATGCGGCGGCTTCTTCCGGAACTTTTTCGAGATCGGTCGCAAGTTTGCCTTCCTCTTTCTGCTCGAGAAACCCTTTCACGCAAGCGACGGGATCTTCATCCTGCAAAATCGCCGGAAAAGCCCGCATAACAAAAGTATCTTCTCCAAATAATTCAATTTCGAAACCCAGCTTTTCCAAAAGCGGAATCGCGTCGGTCAGAATTTCTCTGCGCCGAGACGGAAGCTCAATCATTTCATCCATCAAAAGCCCCTGTCGTTTTACTTTTCCGGCACGAAACTCAGCCAAAAGCGATTCGAACATGACGCGTTCGTGCGCCGCATGCTGATCGACCAGCAAAAGGCCTTCCGTCGTTTCTGCCACGATGAACGTATGATGAATTTGACCCAGAATTTTAGTGACTTTCAGTTTATCCCGAAAAACAACTTCCGGACGATCCGCTTCCGACCCGGCGTCTGCCGCCACGGGAGCACTCCAGGCAGGTTCCTGGGATTCTGAAACCTGACTGGGCGTACTTCTCTCCTCCAGGTCCAGATAGGAAGACGAAGCCGACGGGGCATAGGGACGCGATGCTGGCGGCTGCCAGGAGGGCGCCGGCACGGGCCGGGCCGGTTTTAAATCCGGAGCCAGATCACCGGCTTTCTGCAGGCATTCTGCAACGGTCCGCCGAATCATCGATTTAATTTCACTTTCTTTTGATAACCGAACTTCCTGTTTCGTCGGGTGAACGTTCACATCCACGCGTTCTGGATCGATTTCGAGAAACAAAACGGCCGCGGGATATTGCCCATGCATTAAAAGACCGTGAAAACCGTCCTGCAGCGCATAGCCCAGTCCGGGAGAGCGCACCCATCGGCGATTGATAAAGAAAATCTGGTCGGACCGGCTCGCACGCGCCTGATGCGGTTTCGTAATCCAGCCGCTCACGCGAATACCGGTTCCCTCGGCTGCCATTTCAAGCAAATGACGATCCTGATCATTCCCCCATAAATCCAGAATACGGGGCCGCAGATTTTTCGTCGGCATCCAGTCCAGAATTGTTTTGTCATTGGACTTCAAAAGAAAGCGAACTTCCGGATAAGCCAGTCCCAATCGCGCCACAGCATCATGCACGTGCCCCAATTCGGTCGGATCAGTTCGCAAAAACTTGCGCCGTGCCGGCGTATTAAAAAAAAGATCGCGAACCTCAATCACCGTTCCTTCGCGGCAGGAGCAAGGCTGAACGCTTTCCTTTTTTCCGCCTTCCATGCGGATTTCCACACCTTCGGACTGGCCTTGAAGCCGCGTCTGAATGGTCATGCGGGAAACGGCCGCGATGCTCGGCAGCGCTTCCCCGCGGAAACCAAAAGACCGGACATGTTCCAGATCATCCGCCTCCTGGATTTTACTGGTAGCATGTCGTTCCAGCGCCAGCTCCGCATCTTCTGCGCTCATGCCGCTGCCATTATCCGAAATCCGGATCAGGCTTCTTCCGCCATGGCGGATTTCGATTTCAACTTCCCGGGCGCCTGCATCCAGAGAGTTCTCCACCAGTTCCTTAACAATCGAAGCCGGCCGTTCAATGACTTCTCCGGCGGCAATTTTGTTGGCCACAATTTCAGGAAGAACGCGAATTAATCCCATGATTACCCTTTCCGGTTTTCCGGCTCCAGCCGTTCTTTCCATTCCGCCAATTTGTTTAATGCTGCCAGAGGCGTCATGCCGTCGAGTCCCACATTCCGGATTTCATCCAGAATCGGATGACTTTCGGTCTGGAGATCAAAAAGCGAAGGCTGTTTTTTAGCTTCCCGTGCGGAGCGCGAATTCCCTTTTTTGCCTTCGATAATTTCTGTGGCTTCCGTATTCTCACTCTCCAAAACCGCCAGAATTTGTTCCGCGCGCTCACTGACGCGCTTGGGAATGCCGGCAAGACGCGCCACATGAATACCATAACTGCGGTCGGACCCGCCGCGCACCACTTTTCGCAGAAAGACAATTCCGTCCCGGGTTTCACGCACCGTGATATTGTAATTTTTGATCCCGGAAAAATGCTCTTCGAGCTGCGTCAGCTCATGGTAATGCGTCGCAAAAAGTGTTCGGGGCCGGGCAGTGGACTGCACCAGAAATTCGCAAATGGCCCATGCGATACTCACGCCATCGAAAGTGGAGGTGCCGCGGCCTACTTCATCGAGAATCAGCAGGCTCCTTCGCGTGGCTTTCTGCAAAATATGGGCAGTCTCCACCATTTCGACCATAAACGTACTTTCTCCGCGCGCCAGATCATCCGACGCACCGATACGGGTAAAAATCCGGTCCACAAGACCGATCCGTGCGGAACGCGCCGGGATGAACGATCCCGTCTGCGCCAACAACACCAGGATGGCTGTCTGACGGATATAAGTGGATTTCCCCGCCATATTGGGGCCAGTCAGCACAGCCAGCTGATTTTCCGCGCCGTCCAGAAATACATCGTTTTCCACAAAAGTGCCGGAAGGAATCATAGCTTCCACAACGGGATGCCGTCCGCCTTCGATCAGGAGTTCTCCGGAATCCACCATTTGAGGCCGAATCCATCCTTTGGTCAGCGCCAGCACTGCTAAAGCAAGCAGAGCATCGAGTGTCCCAACCGCTTTGGCCATACTCTGCAACGCCGCCAGTTCCTTCAGCACATCCTCGCGCACCTGCTGAAACAGATTGTATTCAAGATTTTTAATTTTATCCTGAGCGCCGGAAATTTTCTCATCCCATTCCTTCAATTCCGGAACCACAAAACGTTCGGCGTTTGCCAGCGTCTGCCGGCGGATGTAGTGATCGGGCACCAGATGCAGATTCGCCTTACTCACTTCCAGCGTGTACCCAAAGACCTGGGAATATTTCACACGCAGAGACTTGATCCCCGTCCGTTCCACTTCGCGCTTCTGAAACTCGAGAATCCAGGATTTTCCATCTTTGGAAATATTTCTTAATTCATCCAGCTCCGTCGAATAGCCGGCCGCCATCAATCCCCCGTCACGCACACTCACAGGCGGCTCCTCCACAATGGCGCGGCGGATTAATTTTTGGACCTCCGGAAAGGGGCGGATTTCGTTTGAAAGCTCCCGCATCAGGGCACTGCTCATCGAGGCCAGTTTTGCCTGAATCTCTGGAACTCGCTCCAGGAAAAGACAAAGATTGATGAGATCACGCGCATTGGCCACGCCATAATTCAAACGGCTCAGCGTCCGCTCCATGTCCTTGACCCCTTTCAACAATCCGCGAACCGCCTGAAGCCGGTCCCCTTGGCCAACCCATTCGGAAACAGCTTCCTGCCGGCGAATGATTTCAGGAATGTGCAGCAACGGATGCGTCACCCACTGGTACAAGGTGCGCGCTCCCATGGAAGTCAACGTCTGATCCAGCACGGCCAGCAACGTCGGCGCCCCTTTATCCCCGCGCAGACTCGCCACCAACTCCAGACTGCGCTGCGCCTGCCGGTCGAGCACCATGTATTCGGTGGATTCCTGAAAAACAGGCAGCGTCAAATGCCCCAGGGCACCGTGCAAATTATCTTTCAAATAATAGAGAATAGCACCGGCCGCCCCGACCGCCAGCGGCCGGTCATGAAAATTGACTGCCTGATCGGAGGCCAGGCGAAAATTATCGCGAATCAAGCGCATTCCCTCGCCCGCCTCAAAAACCCAGTCTTCATACGTGGTCAGGCTGGCGGCAAGCTCCTGTTTAATGTACTGAGTCAAGTCGTTCTGCTCTTCAAGCGATGCCGGAAGAATCACTTCACGCGGCGCCAAAAGACCAAGTTCGCTTTTCAGGCCTTCCGCCATAATTTCGCGCACCTGGAATTCACCGGTGCTCAATTCGAGAGACGCCACCGCCACACGCCCATGGCTGGCCGCAATGGCTGTCATGTATTCGAAATGACGGCTGCGGCTTTCATCCTCCAGATAAGTGGCCGGCGAAATAATGCGGGTAATTTTACGTTCAACGAGTCCTTTGGAAGCTTTCGGATCGCCGGTCTGTTCACAAATGGCGACTTTCAAATTGTGATCCAGAAGGGTGCGTATATAGTTCTGGAAAGCGTGATAGGGAATACCGCACATGGGGATCCGGCCGGCTTCCCCGCCTTCACGTCCGGTCAGGGTAATATCCAGGATCTCGGAGCAACGGACCGCATCTTCAAAAAACATCTCATAGAAATCACCCAGACGGAAAAAGAGAACCGTATCGGCACTGAGTGTTTTTTTGACAGAACGATATTGTTCCATCATCGGCGTGAGCTTCTGCGGCGTCGAAATATCGAGGCGGGCCTGTTTGTCGGAATTCACGGATTGCGGCATAAGGATATCAGAACGACGGAATGGCGGTATTATAACTTACCCGCCGGACAGGACAAAGGCCGTTTTCCCCCAAACTGGCGGCCAGCCGCTTTTTTTCAGAAGGGTTCCGTGAATTTGAGCTTCTGCGTCAGATCGGCCCGGCGCATCAGCTCGGAAGCCAGATTCATAAAGTCTTTAAGCAAAAGGTCTTCGGCTCTCGCACGCAGTTTGAGGTCATGTTCGCGAAAGACTTCCTCCAGCGCTTCCCGGGAAAATCCCAAGGCCTGATCCCGCTGAAGAATTCCCAAAACCGTCTTGCGCCGCTCTCCAAAGGCCCGGCGGATCAGATAAAAAAGAAAGGCTTCCTCATCTTTTTCCAGGCGCTTAACCGGCGGATGGAAGGTCAGCTCCACCACCGTCGACACGACCGAAGGTTTGGGGGTAAAGCAGGCAGGCGGAATATCAAATAAAAGCCGGGCTTCCGCCGCATAGCGAACAGCAAGTGTCAGGCGGCTGTAGTCCCGGCTGCCAGGAACCGCCGTAAGGCGGCGGGCCACCTCTCGCTGCATCATGAGCACTGCGCGGGAGAAAATATGGCGGTAATGCAGAATATGCATTAATAACGGAGCCGTAATGTAATAAGGAAGATTGCTGGCCAGTTTCCACAAGCGCTTGCCTTCCTGCCGGTGCCATTTATCCAGCGGCACTTTCAAAGCGTCGGCTTCAAGCACCGTCAATTGATCGGGATATTCGCTTCCGTACTCTCCGCGCAGCACTTCCGCAAAACGGGAATCCTTTTCAATCGCCCAGACCCTGCAGCCGTGTCTTAACAATTGACCGGTCAAAGCTCCCAGGCCCGGTCCGATTTCGAGGACAGGTTCCTCAGGCAGGGGTTCCAGGGCTTCCACTATTTTGCGCTGCATATTCGGGTCCACCAGCAAGTGCTGTCCCGAAAATCCCCGCACCGGAAAGCCGTATTTTTTCAGCAGATCAATCTGAGTCGCCATAGAGTCTTACCGCACCAGCCGGACCGCGGTTTCCAGCGCACTGCGAAACGAAACCGGATCGGCTTTTCCGCGATACGCAATGTCATAAGCCGTGCCGTGATCGGGCGACGTCCGAATAAAAGGAAGACCCAGCGTCACATTGACTCCATCACGAAACGCGATCATTTTAAAAGGGGCCAGCGCCTGATCGTGATACATACTGATTAAAGCGTCATAGCGACCCTCATAGGCTTCGAAAAAAAGCTGATCGGCCGAAAACGGTCCTGAGGCCTGAATGCCCCGCCGGCGCGCACGCCGCACCGCAGGCACAATTTGCCGGTCTTCTTCCGTCCCCGTTTCTTTTCCATGAGGATTCAATGCACAAACGCCCAGCCGCGGACGGCGAATTTTGTAATACCGCTTCAGAAAATCATGTGTCAGCCGGATCTTGGAAAAAACGGCATCCTGGCGGATCAGCGACGCAATGCGTTTGACCGGTACGTGAATCGTCACGAGCGTTACTTTCAAACGCGGGCTGAGAAACATCATGGCGAATTCCCGAATGCGTGCGGCCGAGGCCAGATACTCCGTATGACCGATAAATCCGGAATCGATCAACCGCATGGCCGTCTTGTTTAAGGGAGCTGTGACCACAGCGGCCACGTGCCCGGCAAGAGCCGCCTGAGTCGCCTGCTCCAGAGAAAGCCCTGCCAGAGCCGCATTGCAGGCAGAAATTTTTCTTGGATGGAACCGGATTTTATGAGAAAAAAACGCGGGATATCGCGTCCGCGCCTCAGCATCGATATCGACAAAATATTTTCCGGGGCGGCGCAACCGGGTGGGAAATTCCTTCACAGGAACCGCTGACAATCGAACACCGCTCTTTTTCAAAAACCGGTACACTTCTCCCGATCCCATTAACAAATAAGCGGCACGGGGCAGACGCCGCGATGCCAGAACCTGGGCCGTTATTTCGGGACCGATTCCCCCGGGGTCGCCCATAGTGACAGCAATCGCCGGAATGTTGGGCATAAAAAAAGAAGGGTTAGCGGACGGAGATATAAGCCTGGCTTTTCAGCTCATCCATCCACTGTTCAAAACGTTCTTCGCTTTTTTTCTGGTAGAGATAGGCGTGTATTTTGTCGCGTGCTTCTTCAAGGCTGAGCTTTTTCCCTTCATGGCGCTCCTCCACACGGAACAGATGATAGCCCATGGGCGTTTCGATCACTTCGGACAATTCGCCTTTTTTCAAACGGAACAACACTTCGTCGATTGAGGAAATCATATCGCCCCGCTCGATCCAGTCGCCAAGGCCGCCATTGCGGGCATGCATGTCCTGCGAATATTTTTTTGCCAGCTCAGAAAAATCTTCGCCCGCTTCAGCCCGTTTCCGAAGATCCTGGATCAGGTTCCAGGCCTCTTCATCCTTGATTCCTTTTTCCCGCGCTTCTGTACTTTTCTTAATCGTCAACGAACGCGGACGCAACCTTTCCATTTCTTGGAATTGCTCGGAATTCTGCTCATAAAAATCCTGGACTTCAAGAGGCGAAACCAAAACCTTGGAACGAATTTCGGCATCATGCAGCGACCGGATCATGGCCTGCCGGCGGAGACGATCTTTGATCGAAGCCATCGTCATCCCCTGCTCCCGCAAAGCCTGTTCCATTTCCTGTTCTGTCGCAAAACGGCTCTTGAACTCTTTCAAGCGGTCTTGAATCTCCTGCTGATCCACCACAATTTTGACCTTCTCCGCTTCCTGAAAAACAAGCCGGTCTTCAATCAACTGATTCAGAATTTTGATCCGCAATTCACTCAGCCGCTTATATAGTTCTTCTCCTTTAAATTCATGACGGTACTCTTCATAAAGCGGCCGCAAGATCATATCGAGTTCACTTTGGGTGATGACGTCATTGTTGACAACTGCGACCACACGGTCCAGAAGCTGCTTCTCAGCGCGGAGTTCAGGCGCCGGAAAAAGCAAAGCAAAAAAGAGAGGGAAAAGAGGTCCTAAACGGCGTAACATGCCCCACTTATAGCATATCCGCCCCATTCGTGCAATCATGGTCCGGAAGCCCCTTTTCGCTGCTCCTCAATGGCTTCGCGAAGCATCCGGCAATAAAGATCGAAGCCCACGGCATGGATAAATCCGCTTTGCTCGTGGCCCAGCAGATTACCGGCGCCACGAATTTCCAGGTCTTCCAGAGCAATCTTGAAACCCGATCCCAATTCCGTAAAACGCTCGATTGCCGCCAGCCGTTTTTCGGCATCCACCGTCAAAACCCAGTTTCGCGGCACGAGAAAATAGGCGTAAGCCTGGCGTTTGCCTTCAAACCTCCCTACCCTCCCGCGCAACTGATAGAGATCGGCTAATCCAAATGTGTCCGCCCGATTGACCAGAATGGTATTTACGTTCGGAATATCAATGCCGGATTCAATAATGGCCGTGGCGATCAGGCAATCAACTTCATGATCCATAAACCGCCGCATGACATTTTCCAGCATACTCGCGGGCATCTGGCCGTGGGCAATCGCAAAACGTGTCGACGGCATGATTTCCTGCAAATGCTTGTGAATTTTTTCGATCGACTGAACGCGATTGTGAATGAAATAAGCCTGCCCGCCGCGGCTGAACTCCCGCTCCAGTGCCTGCCGGACGCGCAAATCATCATATTCCATCACGGCTGTCTCGATTGGCAAGCGATTGCGCGGCGGCGTATTGATCACAGACATATCCCGGGTTCCCATCATAGCCATATACAAGGTGCGCGGAATCGGCGTGGCCGTCAGCGTCAAAACATCCACTGTTTCTCTCATTTTTTTGAGTTTTTCTTTGTGCCGGACCCCAAAACGCTGTTCTTCGTCAATAATGACCAGTCCGAGATCTTTAAAGCGGACATCTTTGGAAAGCAGCCGGTGCGTTCCGATCACAATGTCGGTTGTTCCCCGGTTCAAGGATTCGACGATTTGCTTCTGCTCGCGGGCCGGACGAAACCGCGACAGCACTTCGACGGTCACCGGGAAACTTTTGACCCGCCGTTTTAATACGAGATAATGCTGTTCCGCAAGGACGGTCGTCGGCACCAGCATGGCCACTTGTCGGCCGGCGGTCACCGCTTTAAAGGCTGCCCGGAATGCCACTTCGGTTTTTCCGTAACCAACGTCACCGCAGAGCAGACGGTCCATCGGCCGGTCCGACTCCATATCCCCTTTCACTTCGGCCGTTGCCTTCAATTGATCGGGAGTTTCTTCAAACGGAAATTCCGATTCAAATTCCTTCTGCCAGGCTGGATCTTCAGGATAGCGGTATCCTTGCGCAAAACTCCGCTTGGCCTGCAGCGCCAGCAAATCCTGCGCAATGTGACGCACAGCACGGCGTGTGCGCTGCTTGACCCGTTCCCATTCTTTGGTATGCAGCTTGGTCAGCTTAGGCGCATGTCCCTCACCGCCGATGTAGCGTTCAACCGGTTCCCGCACATCCAGGTACAAGATTTCCCGATTAGCGAACTCCAGCGCCATGTGCCTCTTGCGCTCGCCACCGATTTGGAAATACTTGGTGCCCAGAAAACGTCCAATTCCGTAATCCAGGTGCACCACAATATCGCCCTGCCGCAAATCCCGCAATTCGGTAAGGGGTTCGTAGCTTTCAAAATGTTCCCGCAGGCGTTTAACTTTTTTTTGGAAAGAATCCGTGACCGGGAGAAGGAAGATTTTGTCGAAACTGGCAAAGGTTTTGCCTTCAGATGGAGAAAAATCCCGGATAGACGCCACCCGGTCGAGATCAAACTCCAGGCGGACCGGAGAACGGTATGTGACCGGATAAACGTCCACTGTCGCGCCGCGAAGAGAAAATTCGCCCGGCTGACTGACAAACTGGCGTTTCTGATAATTCATGCCTTCCAGCATCTGAAACAAGTCATCGCGTTCCAGATTCTGGCCGGTTTCTACGACCACAGGCTTCACAAGGGGCTCCTTCTCGAGACGGACTGATCCCGTTCCAGATTGGCTCTATTATAAGCTACAGGGAAAGAAATCAGGCTTTGGAAAGCCAGTCGCGAATACGGCGGGCGGCTTCTTCCAAATGGTCTTCCGAAGAGGCAAAGCTCATACGAATGTGCCGGTCCGAACCGAACGGCTGCCCCGGAACGACGGCCACATGGGCTTCATCCAGCAACCGGGCGGAAAAATCGAGGGAGGTCATGCCCGTTTTAGAAATGTCGGTGAACATATAAAAAGCACCTTGCGGCCGGAAAGGTTCCAGCCCCGGAATATCCCGGACCCAATCGTAAAACAAATCGCGGCGTTTCTGAAAAACATCGCGCATTTGCCGGGCGGCTTCATCCCCGCGGTCCAATGCGGCCACCCCGCCCGCCTGTGCAAAAGAGGTCGGGTTGGATGTCGAGTGGCTCTGAATACTCCCCACGGCTTTAGCTAGCGCCTTATCCGGCAGGGCCGCATAGCCCAGCCGCCAGCCCGTCATGGCATAGGCCTTACTGTGGCCATTAATGATCACCGTGCGGGTCGCCAGCGAAGGATCCAGTTGCGCAATGGAAACGTGTTTCCGGCCGTCAAAAACGAGCTTCTCATAGATTTCATCACTGATGATGACCAGATCCGGGTATTCCCGCAAGACTTCAGCTAAAGCCGCCAATTCCTCTTCGGAATAAACGGCTCCCGTGGGATTGGAGGGAGAATTCAAAATAAGAATGCGGATCCTGGAAGAAATGTTTTCCCGCAAAATGGCGGGGGTCAGCTTAAAATCCGTGTCCTGGTCCGTTGGAACCAGCACGGGTTTACCTCCCAATACCGTCACCATCTCCGGATAACTCAGCCAAAATGGGGAGGGAATCAGAACTTCGTCCCCGGGATTCAGCAGGGCAAACAAAACATTAAAAATGGCATGTTTGGCGCCTACACTGACCACAATCTGCTCGGGGGGATAATCCAGCCCTTGGTCACGCTTCAGCTTATTTACAATGCTTCGGCGAAGCTCAATGGTCCCCGTGGCCGGAGTATATTTGGTGGAGCCTGTTTGAAGCGCCTGAATGGCTGCTTCTTTAATAAAGGAGGGTGTATCGAAATCCGGTTCGCCCGCACTTAAGGAAACCACATCGGTTCCGGCAGCCCGCATTTCTTTGGCTTTCGCCGCAATGGCGAGAGTCACAGACGGAGCGACAGAGAGAACGCGTTCGGAAAGTTCCATGAGGAATTTCGCTCGGGCGATTAATCGCCTTTGAGAAACTTGCGAAGAGACCCCAGAAAACCACCCTTCTTTTCGGATTCCGGTCTCTCTTCAGACGTTTCCGGGGTTGCGGCTTTTTCTTCCTTGGCTTCTTTCGTTTCTTTCTTCTTGGCAGCTTTTTTCGCGGGCTTTTCTTCTACAACCGCCGCTTCTTCTTTGGCCTTGCGGGTTTTGCCCGTCTTTTTCTTGGCCTTGCCCTTGCCTTCCTCTTCCTTCTCGGCTTCAGGCGCTGCGAATACTGCGGAAAATTCGAGAAGCGCCATATCGCTCTGATCACCCGGTCTTGGATTCAGTCGGAGAACACGTGTGTACCCACCCTGACGATCCTTGAATTGCGGAGCAATCTCAAGCATCAGATCGCGCGCCGTTTTTTCACAGCCAAGACGCGACACCAGAAGCCGGCGGGCATGCATGCCGCCGCGCTTGGCAAGTGTCACCATGCTGTCGGCAAAAGCACTCGCCTCTTTGGCTCGCTTGTGGGTGGTGCGGATCCGCTTATGTTCAACCAGAGCTCGCACAAGATTACGCAACAGCGCACGGCGGTGCTCCGTCCTCACTCCAAGTTTTCTTCTTAAACGACGATGGCGCATTGCTAAGACTCCTTACCCGCTTACAGAGGGCTCGGAAACTTCCGCTTCTTCATTCCGCTTCTTCTTGAGACGATCATCGATATTCATACCGAGTGAAAGTCCCATGGAATTCAGAATATTGGTAATTTCCGTAAGCGATTTCTTGCCGAAATTTTTGTATTTCAGCATTTGCTGTTCGGTTTTTGTAATCAAATCACCGATGGTCTTGATGTGCGCAGCTTCAAGACAATTCGCGCTCCGCACGGAAAGCTCCAGTTCGCTGATCGGTTTGTTCACGAGGTCGCGGAAGCCGTGATCTTCATCTTCTTCTTCCTCGTCCTCTTCTTCTTCCGGCAGTTCGCCGTAATTAACAAAAATATCCAGATGCCGCTGCAGAATGTTGGAAGCATACAGCATTGCTTCTTCCGGACCCATCGCTCCATTCGTCCAGACTTCCAGGATCAAGCGGTCATAATCCGTCACCTGTCCCACGCGGGTATCTTCGACGTAGAAATTCACCTTCGTGATCGGTGAAAAGATTGAATCCACCGGCACGGTGCCGATCGGTGAACCTTCCACCTTATTGCGCTCGGCGGGAACATAGCCGCGGCCGCGGTCAATATCCATTTCCATGCGGAAATGAATTTCTTTGGTCAGATTGCAGAGCACGAGATCCGGATTGATGATTTCAATCGTCTCATCCGCCTGAATGTCGCGAGCCGTCACCGGTCCGCTTTTCTTGACATCAATCGAGATCTGCTTTGCTCCGCGACCATGATAACGCAGAACGAGCTTCTTGATATTCAGCACGATCTGGGCGCCATCTTCACGGACACCTTCCAGAGAGGAAAACTCATGCTGCATTCCCTCAATCCGGATCCGGCTGACAGCCGCTCCATCGATAGAAGAAATAAGCACGCGGCGAAGCGAATTGCCGATCGTCGTGCCATATCCCCGCTCGAAAGGTTCGGCCACAAACTTGCCGTAGGTCGGCGTGAGTGTTGCTTTATCCACTTCAAGCCGTTTCGGTATTTCAAATGTTTTCCAGCGAATTCCCATTTTCTAATCCTCCTTGAATAGAATCTGTAACGCGGTGCGCCTTATTTGGAGTACAACTCGACAATCAGTGATTCTTCGACCGGAAGGCCGGCGTCTGCTTTGGTCGGATCGCGCAGCACTTTAGCCTTCAGACTATTGCGATCCAGCTCCAGCCATTCAGGAACGGGAAGATCTTCATGCAGCTCCAGCTTGGCTTTGATCCGCTTAATCGTCGCTTCTTTGTTTTTGGGCTCAATCACATCGCCCGCTCGCACAATATAGGAAGGAATGTTCACGGGACGTCCATTGACACAAATATGCCCGTGGTTAACCATCTGGCGAGCTTCCGGCCGCGTCTGTGTAAAAAGCAGCCGGTACACAACATTATCCAGGCGGCGCTCAAGCAGACTGATGAGGTTTTCACCCGTCACACCCTGTTTCTGCGCTGCACGCTGGAAGAAAACACGGAATTGCCGCTCCAGCACACCGTAGATCCGCTTCATCTTCTGCTTCTCACGAAGCTGCAAGCCGTAGTTGGACATTTTCCGCTGACGGGAACGTCCATGCTGCCCGGGAGCCTGCTCCAGACGCTTGGCGACTTTGTCGTCACTGCGGCGGCTTCCTTTCAAAAATAAATTGACGCCCTCGCGCCGGGAAAGACGAACGGCGGGTCCGCGATAACGTGCCATAACTTAAACTCTCCTTCTTTTCGGCGGCCGGCAGCCATTATGAGGCACCGGCGTAATATCGATGATGGAACTGATCTGAAGACCGACGGCCTGCAGTGCCCGAACAGCAGATTCTCTGCCGGACCCCGGTCCCTTAATGTAAACCTGGACTTCCTTCATGCCAAATTCCACTGCCTGGCGAGCCGCTTTCTCGGAAGCCACCTGGGCCGCAAAAGGAGTGGATTTCTTGGATCCCTTAAACCCGGCAGCACCGGCCGTCGACCAGCACACCGCATTACCCTGGGAATCCGTAATTGTCACCATGGTGTTGTTAAAACTTGCCGTAATGTGCACAACGCCATGTGTAATATTCTTGAATTTCTTTTTCTTTTTGGCCATGAAGCTCTCCAGTTCTTGATTATTTAGGCGACGGCGCCTTCTTATTTAATCCGCCCACCGTCACTCTCGGCCCTTTACGGGTGCGGGAATTAGTGTGGGTCCGCTGTCCCCGGACCGGCAACCCTTTAACATGGCGGCTGCCGCGATAGGAACGGATGTCAATCAATCGGCGGATATTCTGCTGAATCTGACGGCGAAGATCTCCTTCAACCGTATGATTCTTTTGAATCTCCGCAGTAATGTTGGAAACTTCTTTTTCTGTTAAATCCTTCGCGCGCTTATCGAATTCGATCTGAACGGCAGACAGAATTTTCGTCGCCATCGCCGGGCCGATGCCATAAAGATAGGTTAAGGCCACTCCGACTTTCT
>CAZGID010000008.1:21769-26230 GCA_964526065.1 uncultured bacterium | reverse complement strand
TTTTTTAATTTTGCTGCCGCCTTTCTGCTGCTGGTCGCTCTGGCGCATCCGCGTAAACATTTGTGGCGCGCTGCTTTTGCCGCGGCGCTGATCCTGCAGGCTTTTCTGCTGTGGCAGCTTTACACCTTTCAAAAAGACGATATCCGCTTTGTGACGCAGTCGACACCCGAAACGGAATTTTTGAAAACGTTGACGCCGGACGACCGCGCCGCGACGGCGCATGAAGCGGATGTTCTGGATTTGCGGACCTTTTACGACCGCCGCCCGGAATTGTTGCTGCATGACAACATGTTTCTGTTCTGGAATAGCAAAACCATCGAAGCGGCCACGCTCAATCTGTCGCCCCGCGTTTTCAACCGCTTCTGGGAGCTGGAACCGGAAAATCATTACACGCCGACAACGCTGGAGAAGATTCCCAGTCCGCTTTATAATCGCATGGGCCTGACCGCTCTGTTTTCCCGTGCGGCGATTGCTTCGCCGGATTTAGAAAAAGTGCAGCCGGGAGCGGCCTACACGATTTACCGGAACGCGGCGGCGCTGCCGCGTTTCTACTTCGCCCGCGGATTGGAAACCCGGTCGGCGGCGGGCATTCTGGAGGCCGTTGCGGACCCGGCATGGAATCCGGCGCATGTGACTTTTGTCGAAGCGGGCATTCCCGTGAACTGGCTTCAAGACCGGCGCGCCGGAACCGTGCCGACGGTCGAATGGGCGGAAGAAAGTTTCAACCGGCTGCAGCTGAAGACCGAATCGGGCTCCGCGGAGTTTCTGGCAACGACGGAAGCCTGGCACCGGAACTGGCGCGTGGTGGTGGACGGAAAAAAGGAAGCGGCCGTCAAAACCGATTTTTATTTCCGCGGCGCCTTTCTGGAACCGGGAAATCATACGGTCGAGTTTCGTTATGAAGACCCGGCCCACCGGATCGGCCTGCTGGTCAGCGCTTTGACCGTGCTGGCCACGGTGCTGTTGTTCTACACCTTAAAGGTAAAAAGGGATGCTTAAAAATTTGAAATCCATGAACTGGAAAACGGCGTGGCCGGTACCGGTGTTGTTTGCCTGGGTGATTCTGTATTACTGGCAGATCTTTCTGGCGCAGGGGGCGTGGATTGTCGGCGATCACGCCGAACAGCATTTTCCCTGGGCGTTTTACCTGGCCCAGCAGTTAAAGCAGGGCAGCCTGCCGCTTTGGACGGATTTGATTCACACCGGTTTTCCGATCACGGCCGAGGGCCAGATCGGCACGTTTTATCTCCCCAATCTTTTGTTCTACACGCTGCTTCCCATCCGCGAGGGGTACGCGTGGAATATCGGTTTTCATCTCCTGCTCTCGGCGCTTTTCATGAGCGGCTTTCTGCGCTCGCTCGGGCTCCGGCCGGCGGCCGTGCTTTTCGGCACGCTGACGTATTTGTTCGGGTCCACCCTCGGCGGCGCCTATTACAACATCACGTCGCTGAAAGTGCTGACCTGGTTTCCGCTCGCGCTCGGGCTTTCCGACGGGCTGCTGCGGCAGGCGCGCGGCGCGTGGTGGCGGACGCTTTTGCTGGGGCTCCTGTTTTCGCTGCAATTGCTGGCGGGCTACCTGCAGTTTGCGGTGTATGCACTGCTCTTCACCGGCCTGTATGCGTTCTTCCGTTTTTTTGATCAAAAGGAACGCCGCTGGCAGGATTTCGTGCGGCTCTTCGGCTGTCAGGCGCTGGCCGTGTTGCTGGCCGCCCTCAGCGCTTTTCCGCAGCTCTTTGTGACGTGGCAGCTGGCGATCCGCTCCAGCCGCGCGGGAGCGGCCGAGGCTTTTGCCTATGTCGGTTCCTATTCGCCGTTCGCGGCGGTCTGTCTGTTATTCCCGAGCATGGAAGGCCTGTTCATCAGCAAACTTTATCTCGGCATCCTGCCGCTGTTTTTCATCACGGCCTCGATTTTCTTTTTCCGGAACTTTCCGTACAAATCAATTTACTGGCTGGCTCTGCTGGGTTTTCTGCTGGCGCTCGGCGGTTACAACCCCCTGTATGTCGGACTGCTGAAACTGCTGAACTTTTATTCCTTCCGTACCCCCATTAAATTTATTTTCTTCGCCGGATTCTTTTTATCCATTCTGGCCGCGGTCGGCATGCACTACGTTCTGGCCAAAGATGAAGACGGCCGGCGCACGGGTCGCGCCTGGGGCGCGTATGCGGGGTTTCTCGCGGTGGTGACCGGCGGCGTGATTCTGGCCTTCGGCGCCTTTCACTGGTTTGACGATCAGCTCTACCGGCTGGGGGAATGGATGGTGCGGACCTACATTTACGGCAAGCCCGGGCATCCGTTTCCGTGGGAACATTATGAAGTGCGCCTGTCGGAATTCATTCTGCATGCCCAGACGATTCTTGATCCGCGCGGCAAGGTGATCTGGCTGCAGGTGCTGAAAATGGCCGGCGCGGTGATCCTGATCCGGCTCTTTCTCAAAACCCGGCTGCGGCAGTGGATTTTTGTCGCTGGCGCACTCGGCCTGCTGGCGCTCGATCTGAATTTCAGCTATTCGGATATCCGGGGCGATTACGCGAATTACCCGAAAGTCTTTGAGAAGCCGCCGGTCGTGCAATACCTGGAACGCAATCTCGGCACGGGCCGTTATTTTGTTTACTCGTCGAATCCCAGCGATTCGCCGCTGCCCGCGTCGCGGAACATGCTTTTTGGACTGGAGACAGCCAATGCCTACAGCCCGCTGGTGGTGAAGGATTACTATGAATTTTTCGGCGCGATGGGCGGCATCAACGACTCGATTGCGAATCATCCTGTCGACGATGATTTTCTGCGCCGCCACACGCGGCTGCTCGGCATGCTGAATGTGAAATACATTGTTTCGGACCGCATGCTCAGTTTCTTTCCCGAT
Source organism: uncultured bacterium (assembly GCA_964526065.1). GTDB lineage: Bacteria > Omnitrophota > Omnitrophia > Omnitrophales > Aquincolibacteriaceae > CAZGID01. The sequence continues at coordinate 23,367 of CAZGID010000008.1, read as the reverse complement.
TTGCGGCTGGTGTTTGAGGACAACGGCTGGCGCATTTATGAAATGCGGCAATGGATGCCGTGGGCTTTTGCCGTGCGCCAGTTTGAAATTTACGAGGATCCGGAAGCCCTGAACGCGCGGCTGCGCGATTCGTTGTTCGACCCGGCGCGCACGGCGCTGTATGAAGCGCGGCCGGAGAACTTTTTCGGGCGTCAGGATCCCGAGATTCAGGAAGATTATGTGGAGCTGCGGACGTATCAGCCGGAATACAAGGCGCTGCGTGTCGACTGCGCCCAGACGTGCACGGTGGTCTTCAATCAGATTTTTTATCCGGGCTGGCAGGTGAACGTGGACGGCCAGGCCGCCCGGCTGTATCCGGTCAACGGCATCCTGAGCGGGCTGCCGCTCAAGGCGGGACGGCATCAGATTGAATTAAACTATAAACCGTTTGAATCGGTTAGGGCTTGACCGGCGCGTAACTGCCGGGACGGGCGGTGGCGCGGACGGGCGAGGTAAAGCGTTGTTTCACCTGAACCGCTTTTTCGTCGAGGATGCGCTGTTCCACGGTTTCTTTTTTCAGATCGACGCGGAATTCCCGCGCGGGCAGGTAGTCAAAGCCGTGCGGCGTAGGGCTCAGGACCACATATTCGAAGACCACATTCCAGCCTTCCGGGCAGGGCATGGTGCGCGCGTAGCGGATAACGCGTTTTTCGAAAAGTCCCGGCTCCTGAAAATAGCGCTCGGTGTTGAAGACGATCAGCGACATGATGGATTCGCCGACCCAGAGAAAGCGGTTGGTTTGATTCCATTTCCAGTGCCCGAAGCGCGTATGCAGAATGCGCTCGCCGGTTTTCGGATCTTCGAAATACGCCAGCAAAAAGAAATTGATCAGATCGATGGTGAAAACGCGCCAGAGAATAATGCCGAAGGCCGCCGTGAATTTTTCGAGCGCGGTTTGCAGCAGGCCCGGCAATGTTTTTTTAAAATAAAAGTTGGTGTACATGCCGAGCTTGGCCAGCGGCAGCAGAATGATGTAGGCCCAGAGCACGGCGGTGAGGATTTCGTTGACGACCGGCACGGGCCCGTGCGCGCCGAGGATGCCGGGATCGACGGTGTAAAACCGGGTCAGCAGTTGTTCCATCCAGCCGCCGGATTTAGTGTAAATGACGGGGATGAGCATCAGTTTGTCGCAGAGCACGCCGAGACGGATGATGCATTTGACCAGCAGGAAAGACAGGACAATGATCAAGGCGCCCATCCACTGCACGGGTGGGATGAGCAGGCAGAGGCCGCCGAGAATCTGGAAGAACCAGGCGGAATGATTCATGAAGGTGAAAAGCGGATGATTCATCGGCAGCGGTTTGAAAAGTTTCGGCCAGTAACTCCAGGCCGGATTCGCCATGCCGAAATTCATGCCGAGATTGCGCGGGTAGCCGTGGCCGATTTTATTAATGGCCGAATCCATCATCATGATGCCGAAGTCGACGCGGAAGGCGAGGACCACCAGATCGCGCAGCCGGCCGCCGGGATCGCCGAAGGCCGTGGCGTATTCGACCAGGAACACGAAGCAGGCGAGCCAGAAACTGATGAAGCCCGGCGCGCCCATCCCGCGGAAAATG
>CAZGID010000008.1:0-21759 GCA_964526065.1 uncultured bacterium | reverse complement strand
CCAGCGCAGGCGGATGAAATGCACGTAACAGATCGTCAGATTAACGGCGCTGGCGATGAGGACGAAACGTCCCAGGGCCAGCATCACGAGGGCGGTCAGCCAGACGGCGGTCAGAACATAATGCCCGGCGGGGCTGAAAAAGAGATCTTTGAGGCGGCCGGAATCAATACAGCCGCGGTAACGTTCGGTCGTGAAATACGGGCGGGAAAACGGTAGAATGAACAGAATCAGCCCGATGAGCAGAACGGCGTAAACAATGCGAATGAGAATCTGGGTTTCAAGCGGCAGCACGGGCGGATTGTAAAACAGGAAGCGTTAAAAGGCAAACAGGAGTTCCGATCTTTCATGTGCGGCATTACGGGATTTACGGGTAATTACGGGCGGCCGGTTCTGGAGCGGATGAACCGCACGCTGTTTCACCGCGGTCCGGATGAAGCGGGCGTCAAGGTGCTGCCGGGCGTGGGGCTCGCCATGCGGCGGCTCAGCATCATCGATGTGGCCTCGGGCCATCAGCCGATTCCGAATGAAGATGAAACCATCTGGACCGTCTTCAACGGCGAAATCTACAACTTCCGCGAACTGCGCCGCGACCTGCAGAAAAAGGGATACCGATTCCGCACCGACCACTCTGACACCGAAACCATTGTCCACGCCTACGAGGAATACGGCCGCGACTTCGTGAAGCATCTCAACGGCATGTTTGCGATCGCCGTCTGGGACATGCGCCGCCAGACCCTGCTGCTTTACCGCGACCGGATGGGCGAGAAGCCGCTTTATTTCTGGCGCCACCGGAACGATCTGTTTTTTGCTTCCGAAATCAAGGCGTTGCTGACGCTACCTTTTTTCCGCAAGAAGATGAATCCCGAAGCGCTGTTTTATTACCTCAGCCTCAAGCATGCGCCGCGCGGTCATGGATTCTTTGAAGGGATTGAGCAACTTGGGCCGGGGGAAGGCCTGGAGTTCCGCGCCGGCCGGCTGAAGCGGTTTGTGTACTGGGAAATCAACGCACAGCCGCTTCGAAAAATCACCGAGGCCGAAGCGGTCGAAGAAATCCGGTTTCTGTTAAAGGATTCCGTGCGCTACCGCATGATTTCGGACGTGCCGCTGGGCGCTTACCTGAGCGGCGGGGTGGATTCGAGCGCGGTGGTGGGACTCATGAGCCGGCTGCGCCGCACGCCGATTGAAACATTTTCGCTGGCGTATGAAGACGCGCCCGCGCAGAAAGAAAGCGACCGGGCCTCGGCCGAATGGATGGCACGCAAGTTCCGGACGAAACACCGCGAATACATCATGGGGCATGACGAGTTTGTCGCCGACATCGAAAAAGTCGCGGCTTCTTTCGATGAGCCGTTCGGCGGGACGGTTTCAACCTACTTTCTTTCGAAACTGATTCGTAAACACGTGAAAGTAGCCGTCTCCGGCGACGGCGCCGACGAACTATTTGGCAGTTACCGCATTCACCGCCTGGCCCAGCCGCTGTCGGCGCTCAATCGACTGCTTGCGCGCGGCGCAAATCCATTTAATCTCAGTGCGGCGCAGAAGAAACAACTGATGCCGTTTGAAAACGAGATTCCGTATCTGATGAAACTCCAGAGCCCGCATCCGTGGGACTGGCATGCGCGGCTCGGCGTCTTTCAGGATGCCGACAAAAAGGCCCTGCTGACGGCCGGGATGCTGCGCAAAATGAAGGGCCTGAGCCTGCGGCAGTACTACAAAAAGGCCTATGCCCGCGCCAAAACCGATGATATTCTGAATGCCGTTTTGCAGGTGGAATGCCAGAATCTGCTGGCCGATCACGTGCTGGCGTTTGTGGACCGGTTGTCGATGGCGCATTCCGTCGAGGTGCGGCCGCCGTTTCTGGATCACCGGCTGGTGGAATTTGTATTCCGGCTGCCGGGGCGGATGAAAATCCATGACGGCGTGAACAAGGCGATTCTGAAAAAGGCGGTATCGAATGTGCTGCCGAAGCAGATTCTGACGCGCCCGAAAGAAGGCTTCATCCTGCCGTACCATTATTGGATGCAGAAATACATGATGCGCTCGATCCGCAAAACGCTGAGCCCGAAACAGCTCGCGAAACACGGCTGCTTTCAGCCGGCGGCGGTGCAGCAGATGCTGGATTCGTTCAGCGGCGGAACCCTGGAAGCCGCGAACCGGATTTATCTGATCTATCTTTTTCAAATCTGGTGGAACCGCTACTTTGATTAATCGCTCAGGGACAGGTTGCAACCTGTCCCCTTTAAAGGTGCCTGTCACCTGAGAAAGATAATATGGCGAATACAAAAATCCAATTGAAGCCGCTGGAATGGAAAGACTGGAAGACGTATCTGGCCTGGGTGAATGAACCCGGCATCATGCAGTTGATCGACCGCTACCTGCCGGTCTCGGAACTCGAACATCAGGATTTCTACCGCAAACTGCTGAAAGACAAAACGCAGATTTTCTTTGCCGTCAAAACGCCGGCGGGAAAATTTCTGGGGGTTTGCGCGCTCAAGCATCTCGATCTCAAAAACCGCAAGGCCGAACTTTACATTTGTCTGAACGGCAAGGGCGTGCGCGGCCGCGGACTCGGGCAGCAGGCCGTCGGGGCACTGCTCGATTACGGTTTTGAGACGCTCAATCTCAACCGCATTTATCTTTACACGCCCGCCTTCAACAAGGCGGCGCTGGCCTGTTACCGCCGCTGCGGTTTCAAAACCGAAGGCGTTCTCAAGGAAGATCTTTTCTCGGGCGGCCGCTACCACGATGCCGTCCGCATGGCGTTCCTCAGGCGCTTCCGCAAAAAGGTGAAGCCGCGTCGATGAGACTGGTGATTATGCAGCCGAGCTTCCTGCCCTGGCTCGGCTATTTCGATCTGCTGCTGCGCTCGGATCTGTTTCTCGTTTACGACAACGTCCAGTTCGACAAGGACGGCTGGCGTAACCGCAACCGCATCAAGACCCCCAACGGCCCGCAATGGATCACCGTGCCGGTGCTGACCAAAGGCCTCAACAAGCCGACCAATGCGGAGATTCTGATTAACCACAAAGAAAACTGGAAGAAGAAACACCTTGGCAGTTTTCAGATGAATTACACGCGCGCGCCGCATTACCGCGAAGTGATGGCGTTGATCGAACCGGTTTACGCGGCGGAACACGAGCGCCTGCTGGATCTCAACATGGCGCTTCTGAAAACCTTTTGTGAGTATCTGGATATTCCCACACCGTTCCGGCTGGCTTCCGAACTCGGACTGGAACTGCCGGAGGACAAAACCGCCAAGCTGGTGACGATCTGCAAGCACCTGCAGGCGAATGAATTTTATGAACCCAAGGGCGGGGAAGGGTACATTGAACCGGCCCAGTTCGAGGCGGCCGGCATCCGGCTCGAATTCCAGAATTACGCCCATCCCGAATACCCCCAGCTTCACGGAGCGTTTGTATCCCACCTTTCGATCGTGGATTTACTTTTTAACTGCGGAAAATCAAGCCTGGCCGTTTTGAAGACACACTAAAAGAAGGTTTGCGGAATGAAAAAACTGCTGATCAATCTGGGCGTTTCATTGGCTTCTCTGTTGTTTTGTTTTTTCCTGATCGAACTGGTTTTTGCAGCCATGAACCTGGGGGAAAGGCCGGCAGAAAAAGGCCCCACGGTTCTGGTGCATGAAGCGAGTCCCAATTTGAAGCTTATTTACAAGCCTTCGCCCGGTGTCGAAAACGAAGCCTATGGCGTGATTAACCGGATCAATTCACGCGGATTCCGGGACCGGGAGTTCGAAACTGCCAAACGGCCGGGCTGGAAGCGGGTGATCTTTCTGGGGGATTCGGTGGTGTTTGGCATCGGCCTGACAGAAGAGGAAACCTTGCCAAAACAGCTGGAGAAACAATGGCTAGCGCAGGGAAAGAACATTGAAGTTTTGAATCTGGGAGTCTCGGGCTATGACACGGAACAGGCGGTGGAATTTTTTAAAGAAGTCGGGCTGGCCTTTCAGCCGGACTTGGTGATTGCCGGGTACACGCTGAATGACATTTTGTATGCCTCGCTGGGAGCGGATCTTTTGCATGACCAGGCGGATTATCAGGTGAAAGTCGCGCGCACGGAATGGCGGAAACGTTTCTGGATGTTTTTATTCCAGAATTCCCGGTTGATGCGGTTTCTTGATGAAAAACTGCAGCTTCAAAAAAATTATAAATTCTTCCGCGGCTACCGTGAAAAAAGTATCTGGCATTATCTGGAGGATCGCAACCGCCTGCGCATGGACCCGCCGGAATCCGAATACCAGAAACTGGGTCTGAAAATCCGTGAAGACGCCGAAAAAATGGGAACCCGTCCCGATGCGTTGCAGCGCATGCTGGGCTTTGTCGGGATCGGCAATGATCCCATGTACAGTTCTCACTGGAATGTGGTTGAAGAAGCTCTTGGCGAACTGGTAAAGCTTTCCCGGGAGCACGATTTTGAACTGGCGGCGGTCATTTTTCCGTATGGCGTCGAAATGGAGCATTATGCGCTGGAAAGTGTTCATGATTTTCTAGCGCGTCAATTCCGGGACCTTGGCTTTCAGCAGGTCGTCGATTTGAAAGACCCGGTGCGTCAGATGGTTCTGCAGCCGCAGGAAACGGGACAGTCGCCCTTTATGGATCCGATTCATTTCAGCGCGTATGGCTCAGCACGCGCGGCCGGGTATCTGGCGGAGCATCTGGAAGTCTGATGCATGGTATTTAATTCTTTCGAATTTGCGGTTTTCCTCTTCCTCGTTTACGGTCTTTATCTTTTGCTGCAGGCGGCTCCGGTCGTACAAAACCGGATGCTGCTTGCCGCCAGCTTTGTCTTTTACGGATGGTGGGACTGGCGCTTTCTTTTTCTTTTGACGATCACCATCGTCACGGATTTTTTTGCGGCCCGCGCGATTGCAAAATCTGAACAGGATAAACACCGGAAGCTGTATCTGGCCCTGAGCGTGGGCGTGAATCTCACGATTCTCGGATTTTTTAAGTACTTCAATTTTATGGCATCCAGCGTGACGCAGGTGCTGGATTACTGGCAGTTGTCGGTGCACCCCTGGGTGCTGGAAATTGTCCTGCCCGTCGGCATTTCTTTTTATACCTTCCAGTCGATGAGTTACACGATTGATGTTTACCGCCGGAAAATGCCGCCGGCGAAGCATCTTCTGGATTATGCCTTATTTGTTTCCTTCTTTCCGCAGCTGGTGGCCGGGCCGATTGAACGGGCTTCTCATTTGCTTCCGCAGATATTAAAGCCGCGCACGCTGGTGCTGACCCAGTTTTACGAGGGCAGCTATTTGATCGGCTGGGGGTTGTTCAAGAAGGTTTTTGTCGCGGATAATCTGGCGAAATTTGTGGATCCTGTCTTTCAGTCGGCCGGGCCGTATGACGGGTTGACCGTTCTGTTTGCCCTGTATGCCTTTGCCTTTCAGATTTATTGCGATTTCTCCGGTTATTCCGACATTGCCCGCGGGATCGGCAAGTGCATGGGATTCGACATCATGATCAATTTCCGGCTGCCTTATTTTTCCTCGAATCCCAGTGAGTTCTGGCAGCGCTGGCATATCAGCTTCTCCCAATGGCTGCGGGATTATTTGTACATTCCCCTCGGCGGGAACCGCTTCGGAAAATTAATGACGTTCCGCAACTTGCTTATCACGATGCTGCTGGGCGGGTTGTGGCATGGCGCCCGATGGAATTTTGTGCTTTGGGGGGCTTACCACGGGTTCTTGCTGATTCTGTACCGGCTGCTGGAGGGGATCAAACCAAAGTCCGCGATCACCAGCACGGCCGGGTGGCGCGGCTTTCAGATTATCCTGTTTTTTCATTTAACCTGCTTCGGCTGGCTTTTGTTCCGTGCGGCGGGACTGGAGCAGATCGGTCTGATGCTGCAAGCGCTGGCGCATTTGTCCATCCCTTCCGCCAAATATCTGCTGACGGAATGTCTGATCCTCGGCTTTTATACCGGCCCGCTTTTACTGGTGCAAATTTTTCAGTCCCGTTTCAAAGATTTGAGTATTGTTCTGAGAATGCCCGTGATTGTGCGTTCCGCTTTTTATCTGGTCTGTTTTTACCTTTTCATTATTTATGGAGCTACCGGTGGCAAAGAGTTCATTTATTTCCAGTTTTAAACGCCTGCCGCAGGCGCTGATTTTGACCGTGGGCATGATCTTTGTTTTGGAAACCGCTGTTTTTTCCAAAGCCTGGATCATGGCCGACTGGAATACCATGGTGACCCTGCACAAAAAGCAGATGCTCCGGGAAAAAGCCGGAGACGATGTGGTGTTTTTTGGCGACAGTACCTTGTGGGCACTGGATGGATTGAAGATGCATCGCCAGCTCGGACCGCAGGGGAGTGCTTATAATTATTACCTGAATGATTTAGGTCCCGCTTTTAGTCTCTCCTTGACGGTGATGCAATATTTTGCCCATAAGGAAAAAGCGCGGATGATTTTCTTGTCGGTTAAGCCGCGCTTCTTTTATCAGGAAGAAAATTTTGAATTCCAGCGGGATTACCAGTTTCTGCAATTCCGGCGTTTCATGGAGCCCTGGCTGTTAATTAAAAATCTTCCTTACCGCGGCATGCAGGACTGGCCATATGATCTCGGACTCTTTAAAGGCGTGTTGGACATTCTGCCGTCTTATCTCACCAGTATTTTGCCCTCTTATGATTACCGGATTATTTTACGGGAATTGGGGCCCCCGTTTTTGCTTCCCGAAGATGAAACCCGGGAGCTTTTCGTTTTTACGCCCAATATCAACCGGTACAACGCGAACCGGCAGTTTCTGGAATATGTCAGAGAGCATCGCGGCCAGCTCATGATGGAAAGTGAAGAAATCGTGAAAAAGGAATATGCGGGGATTGATTTGCCGGAAATGCCGGAGCAGGTGGTTAATCATGATCTCGAGCGCATTCTGGATTGGACGGAGGCTGAAGAAATTCCGGTCATTTTCTTCTGGATGCCGGTCTGGGATGAACGGTATGAGGCCATCGGCGGGAACGCTTACATGGAGCCTGCCATTCGGTATCTGGAGGCGCTGGAACAGAAGTATGCGAACTTTCGGGTTCTGGACAAAAAGCCCTGGCTTTATTCTCAGCAGAACTTTATTGATGTGGCGCATTTAAACAAGCAGGGCTATGCCCGCTTCAATAAGGACTTTGCCGCCATCTTCCCGGGGCGGGTCGAAGAGGAGCTGGGGATAAATTTGGCGAGCGATGTTTGATTGCGAATGCTAGCTTTTGCTAGAAATCCACGGGATAGTCATTGACAGCCCTGCCGATTCCCGATAATCTAGCGCTTACTTTTCCCGGAGTGCAGGTCCAAAATTGTCTATCTCCTTACACACCCATAAATTAGCGTTGATGGCCCTTGCCTTTTCTACAGGGGGCGCGGCATGAGCGGTTCCGGCACGTCCCGACTTGAGGGGCAGGCGGCTTACGGCCTGCGTCCCGGCGCGGAAGAATTCCCGCTGCAGATCATCATCGCCACGATTTATCCCTGCAATCTGGGTTGCCCGCTGTGTCCCTACACAGACGGCAATTCCGATATCCGCAAGTTTTACCACGAGCATGACGCCGATCTGTTTCCGCCCGAACTCTTCAAGCGCATTGCGCGCGAAGCGGCGCCTTACAAGGCGTTTCTGCGCTGCACCGGCGGCGGCGAGCCGACTCTGCATCCGCAGATGTTTGAACTCATTGAATACACGAAGTCGGTAGGCTCGCGCCTCTGGCTGAATACTAATGGCACCCTGCTGGGGCCGCACACGCCGCGCACCCAAAACAATCTCGAACGCCTGCTCAACTGCGGCACTGACCTGATTGAATTCAGTGTCGATGCCGGCGATGCCGCGACCTACGACATCGTGCGTCCGCCGCACCGGGGCAAAGGCGGACCGCATCGCTGGGACCGGCTGGTGGGGGCCGTGCGTTACGCGCTGGACTACCGCAAGAAGATCAAGGGCGAGACCCGCATTGTGGTCAGCATCATCATGGACGACATCATCCGCGACAAACTCGACGCGGCCGTGGATTTCTGGCTCAAGGATGTGGGCGTCGACGAAGTCATCAAAAGAAAATATCTGACGTGGGATGACAACACGCATCTGGATCCCACGCACGCTGCGGACCCGAACCTCTACGCGACGCACCGCGAAGAACTGCCGCCGTGTGTGTGGCCGTTCGAGCGCCTGAACGTGGATACGCTCGGCCGCATTGCGCTTTGCGGGCAGGACATTGCGTTCAAGACCGCGGGGCAGTTTCCCAATCTCAATGACACCACCATCAAGGACATCTGGCAGGGCGAGACGTTCCGCCTGTACCGGGAAAAACATCTGGCCTGGAAGGGCGACAGCATCAAGCCGTGCAGCAACTGTTCCGCGTGGAAAGCGGGCATTCGCGACTGGAATCACGGCTGGCTTAAAGTGCTGAAGAACGCCGGACAGCACCGGGACCAGCAACTTTCACTCGCCGACGTGGCGGAAGTGGGCACGCAGACGGACATTGTCCGCCGCGAGGATTAAAGGGAGGAAGCAAGCATGAAAATTTTAATTACCGGCGGCGCCGGATTCCTGGGATCGTATCTTTCCGAGAAACTGCTCGACCGCGGGCACGAAGTCGTCGCCATCGACGTCGTCAACGACATCCGCAAATGCAAGATCAGCCATCTGCTCGACAACCCGCGTTTTCGTTTCTACCGCGGCAGTGTGCTCGACAAGGACCTGATGGACAAAGTGATCTGGGAATGCGACAAGGTATTCCACTTTGCCGCGCTGGTCGGCGTGCATCATTACGTTGAACGGCCCAATGACGTGCTCGATGTCAACATCCTCGGTACCAAGCTGGTGACCGAACTCGCGTACAAGTACGGCAAGAAAGTGATTTTCGCCTCGACCTCTGAAATTTACGGCCGCTCGACCAAGATTCCGTTTTCTGAAGACGACGAGCGCGTGCTGGGGCCCACCAAGATTCACCGCTGGTCGTATTCGTCGGCCAAGGCAGTGGGTGAGCACTACTGTTTCGCGTACGGCGAAATGGGACTGCCGGTCGTGGTGCTGCGTTTCTTCAATGCGTTCGGGCCGCGGCTCGATTCAATCGAATCCGGACGCATCATTTCGATTTTTATGGGCCAGCTGCTGCGCGGCCAGCCGCTGACGGTGATCGGCGACGGCAGCCAGACGCGCTGCTACACCTACGTCGATGACATTGTCGAGGGCATCATCCGTTCGTCGGAAGTGAAAGAAGCCGAAGGCCATGTCATCAACATCGGCAACAACCGCGAAACGTCGGTGCTCGAACTGGCCAAGATGATGATCAAGCTGTACGGCAAAGACGGCGAAATCCAGTTCATCGAACACGAAGGCAAGTACGGCACGGGGTATCAGGACATCCAGCGCCGCGTGCCGGATACGTCCAAGGCCAAGCGGCTGCTCGGGTGGGAAGCCCAGATTCCGCTGGAAGAAGGCCTGCAGAAGACGATCGACTGGTTTAAAAAGGAATACGCGCACGTCGTGGCCGGCCCTTCGAATCCGGCCGCTGCTTCCAAATGATGAAGAAACGCTGCAGCATCTCGCTCTGGGCCTGGGCGCTGAATGAAGAAGCGCTCGTCGAAAGTTTTGTCCGCAAGTCGGTGGCCGATCTCGAAAAGGTGACCGACGATTACGAAATCCTGCTGGTCGACGACGGCTCCACCGACCGCACCTGGGAACTCATGCAGAAAATGGCGCAGGAGTTTCCGGCCGTCAAAGTATTCCGCCATCCCAAAAACCTGCGGCCCGGCAAATGCATGCACACCTGCCTGGAACACACCACCAAGGACATTGTGTTCTGGAACACGGTGGATTATTTCTTCGACAGCACGAATCTCGCGGAATGGCTCGAGGCACTCGAAGACTGCGACATGGTGCAGGGCATTCGCACGGATCTGACAGCCAATACGCCGTACCGCAAGCTGACGCATCTGGTCAATTACGGGCTCATCCGGTTTCTTTTCCAGATTCACATCCGCGAATTCCAGAACGTGAAGTTCTGCCATGCGGATTTTCTCAAACGCGTCGGGCTCGAAAGCGCCAGCACGTTCACGAATCCCGAATGTTCCATCAAGGCCTTCTGGAACGGCATGACGATCAAGGAAAAGTCGATGGTCTTCCAGCACCGGCCGGCGGGCAAGGCGAAGGGCGCCAACCCGTGGGGCATTCTGGAAAGCCTGCGCGACATTCTTTTTTACTGGGTGAAGTGGCATCTCTTCAAGCAGATGCCCGGGCCCATCCGCCGCGGCCGCGTGATCAAGCGGGACGGTTCGATCTGGCCGAAAGGCGCCACGCTGCCGGCGAAGCCCGCGCAACAGGAAAGACAACCCGTTTAAATCCGAACCTTGCCGGACTCTTCTGGTTCTTCAGAACGCTCGCCTGCCTCGCTTCTCTGGAAACTGATTTTTGCCGCCGGCCTGCTTCTGCACGTGGCCGGCATCTTCCAGCCGCTGCTCGGTAATTTCGCCCAGCACCAGACCGATTACGCCACCGTCGTCCAGCGCTGGCTCGCCACGTCTATTGATCCTTTTAATCCCGTCATGCGTTTCATCGGGGAAGGGCAGAACCGGCTTTTCTACGGCGACTTCCCGCTGAACATCACCCTCACGGCCTGGGCCGTGAAGCTCACCGGCCTGCCGATTGCCGTCGCGGGCCGCGGCCTGTCGGCGGTTTTCTTTCTGCTTTCGCTTTTTCCTTTTCGACAGATTGCGCGGCGCTTTTCGCCCGAACCGGCGGTCGAGCGCTGGGCATTTTTATTTTATTTGTATTCGCCGCTCACGCTCATTTACGGCCAGAGTTTTCTGCTGGAGATGTCGGCGCTCGCCTACGGTCTGTTCACGTATTATTTTTTCCTGAAAGCGTTCGAGGGGACTGGCAGCGGGAGGCATCTGGTGCTTGCCGGTGTGAGTGCTTCGCTGATGCTCGCCACGCGGATTTACTTTGCCCCGCTGTTGCTGCCGCTGGCGGTTTATCTTTTTTACCGGCAGGGCGCGCGGGCGTTTTTACGCAAGGAAGGGTATCTTTTTCTTGTTCTCGCTCTGCTGCTCCCGGTGGCGTGGCAGGTGTATGCGGGCACCATGGCGGCAGCGCGCGGCGATGAATCGAGCCTGCTCGACAATCTGCGCGTGTTCTCGGTCAAATCCGATCCCGTGCTGGAGCAGGAAAAGACCCAGCCGGATTATTTTCTGCCGATTCTGCGGATTGCCGCGCTTAAAGTGGTGACGCCGGTGGGGCTGGTGCTGGCGGCGCTGGGTATGTTCTTTCATCCGCGGCGCTTGCGAAACGGAGTCCTGCTGGCCGCCCTCGTGCTTGCGGCTTTTCTGCCGTTGATGATTTTCGTCCCGCGTAAATTCGTGGAATTCGAATATTATTTTCTGCCGTTTGTTCCGGCGCTCGCGATATTGGGTGCGGCGTGCATCGCGTTTCTGATGGAACGGAATTATGTCTCGGCGCTCAGCCGCGGCGTGCTCGCGGCCGGTGTGGTATTGCTTGGTCTGCGCTTTTCCCTTGCGCCTGTTTTCATTATTCCGGCCGAAGACCGGCCCGTGCTGAAAGCCGCCGCCAAAGTCCGCGAACTCACGCCGCCCGAGACGCGCGTCATCGCCGCCCACGGAAGTTCGACTTCGTTTCTGTACCATACGAACCGCGACGGCTGGGCCTTTTATCCGGCCGAAGAAATTCTCGCCGTCCGCAACCAGGCCGACGTCGCCGGCACGCCCATGGAACGCGTCGAGCGCTTCCGCCAACAGGGCGCCGCTTACTTCGCCATCGCTAACAAAGACCACTTCCGGCGCATCAATCCCGACTTTCTCAGCGCCCTGCGCACCCGCTTCTCCATCGTTCACGAAGACGCGGATTCCCTCATTTTTTCCTTAGGTGACAGGCACCTTTAAAGGGGACAGGCAGAATGAAGAATCAAATATTTCGCCTGGCACTGACAGTAACGCCTCCTAAACTTTTCGGCTCGACTTATTATGTGCACTGGATGTATGTGGATAAAGCAGGAAATTATGCTCAGCAAGGACTTTATATGCCGGTGACTATTCTTGGCGCACATGATGCAATAGTGCCGCAAGTGGTTGAAAGAACGGTGCTTGAGCGATCAGGAACAACCGCAAAAGTTAAAATAGATACAGACGAAATTATTAAAAAACTAGCAGTTCAGTATCGAATTCCCGGAACAACCGAGTGGACCGAAATAGTTTTTGATAATATTGATGTTAACTCTTTTGAGGCGAATCTTACAGGCCTTCAAGCCGGAGTTGACTATGAATACCGTCTTGTTCTGGAAGATTTAGTAGGAAATATCTTAATAACGGATATTCAGGATTTGCTTGAACCGGTATTGTGAGAGTATGGAAGAAACAGAAAACTATAGTAAAGAATTGGCTGAAATTCGATTGAGACGTAAAAAAATGTGGCGGTATTTTTTTTTCATGCCTGTAGTGTTTCTGATAATTGCGCATTTTTTATCGCTGATTACTAATGACGAAGGCGCCACAATTCTTATCTGTATAATTGTGGGAGGTGGTTTATTTATTTATCATATGGCTAGATTATGTTTTATTAAATGCCCGAGATGTAATAATTGCTTTTTTATCAAGGGAATTTCGTGTTTAATTTTTTTTGTTAATAAATGCAGGCATTGTCAATTGTCTTTAAAAAAATACGAAATAACTTAAAAAAATTAGAAGTAAAAGTCAAAGTCACCTTTAAAGGAGACAGGTAAGTAGGACGATGTGCTGAATCAGAAAGGAGGGGAGGATGACCAATTTGACGACGAAGAAGGGAATCAGTGAAGCGAAGTACCGGAAGCTGCTGAGGGACGTCCGGGCAATTGTGGCGGAGGCGCGGGAGGATGTGGAGCGCGTGACGCGGCAACGGCTGGTGGAGACTTACTGGCAGATCGGGCGGCGGATCAGCGAGGAGAAACTGCTGGAGGAGGCGCAGTACGGGGATGCGCTGCTGGAGGATCTGGCGGAAGAGATGGACATGGATGTGCGGACCCTGCAGAATTGTGTCCGTTTTTTTAAGACCTACAAAACGACTCCGCGGAGTCGTCATCTAAGCTGGTCGCACTTCAAGGAATTGCTGCGGCTGCCCGAGGCAGCCGACCGGCTCTTTTATGAAAAGAAGATCGAAGCCGAGGGCTGGAACCGGGATCAATTGCTGGCGGCGATGAAGCGGCGGGTGCATGAATCGAAAACCGGTAAAAAGGCGAAAGCCAAAGAAACGTTGGAGCGGCCGCCGCTGGAACTTTACGGCTACAAGGCAAAAGTCGAGCGCGTGATCGACGGCGACACCCTGCTTTTGCGCATCGACCTGGGGTTTCAGGTGTGGAAGGAGCAGCGCGTGCGGCTGGCGGGGCTCGACACCCCCGCGCTGGATGAGCCGGGCGGGAAGGAGGCGCACCGGTTTGTGCGCGACCGGCTGGCGCTGGTGCCGTTTGTGGTGGTGAAGACGCGCAAGATCGACATCTACGGCCGCTACGTCGGCCACATTTTTTACGATCCCGCCGAAACGAACCGCGAGCGCGTGGCCGCGGCCGGCCGCTACCTCAATGAAGAACTGCTCGAGGCCGGGCTGGCGCGGCGGGTTTAGTTGATTTTTAGCGGCCCCGCCGTTAAGATAACCTTCTTTTCATGAGCGCTCTCACATTCATTCTGATTCCTCTCGGTATTCTGGCCTGGGGCTGGACCGTCACCCGTTCGGAGGCTTCCCGACCGGCGGATTCCGGGGCCTGGCTGGAGCAAAGTCTTTATGCTTTTGCTCTCGGCCTGATGCTGCTCGGGTATTTCTGGTTTTGCGCCGGACTGACCGGTTTTTTGAACCGCACGGCACTATTTCTTTTTTTGGGTTTAGCAGCCGCCGCGATTTTCTGGAAGGCAAAACTTTTTGTCCGCCTGTTTCATGAGATTCGCCGGGTTGGTGCTCATGCCGTTTCCTTTTCCTGGTTTCACCGCCTGGTATTTTTGCTGCTCTTGGCGATCGGTGTTTTTACTTTGGCGCGCTGCTGGGCCGCGTACATTGACGGCGATTCGCTGGTCTACCACCTTTTTCTGATCAAGCAATTTGTGGCGCGGGAGAAACTGTGGGCCGTGCCGTTTTCCGAGCATGCCTACTGGCCTTTTTTGGCGGAGATGACGTATGTGCCGGCCGAGATTTTGAAAGCCCTTTTTCTGGCCAAATGGAGTTCCTTTCTGGTTTTTGCAGCGACGGGAGCCTTGGCCGGGACGGCGGTTTACCGTTCCACCCGCAACACCGCCGCCGGCCTTTTTTCGGTTTTGTTTCTCTGGGGATTGCCCGTTTTCTTCTTTCATGCGCCTTCGACCTACGCGGATCTTTTTTACAGTTTTTTTCTGCTGGCCGCCTTTCTGCTTTACGATCGCGAGCGTCAGACGGCGGGTGTTCGTCCATCCACGATGTGGGTTTGCGGCCTGCTGGCCGGAGCGGCCCTCGCGTGCAAGTACACGGCTCTGTACGGGGTTTTTGGGCTGTCCTTGTTGATTCTGCTCGAATTTTTGCTATTTGAGAGGAACCGCCGATTTTTTGGAGCTGCGCTCTGTTGTGCTGCTGGGATGGGGGGGAGCGGCCTGCCGTTTTATATCCGCTCTTACCTGCATTACGGCAATCCGATTTTTCCCTTTGCACCCGGAATTTTTAATACGCCGTTCGGCAGCGGTTTTGTTTCAGAGCAGGCCGCGCTGGTGGGCATGAATGCGACGGAACTGATGAGCGGGGCGGGCCGAAGCCCGCTTGATTTTTTGATGCTGCCCTGGAACATTACGATTCACCCGGAACTTTTTCACAATGAAAAGGTCGGATTTTTTTTCCTGCCGGCTTTTCTGCTGGTGTTTTTGGCACCGCGGCGGCTTTGGCGTCTGTGGTTTGTATCCCTGATTTTTCTATTCTTCTGGTTTGCCGTGTCCCAGTTGACCCGTTACCTCATGCCGGTGCTTGCGGTGATGGCCGTTCTGGCCGGAGCCGGTTTTGACGGCTTGCAGCGGCGCTGGCCGAAAGTTTACAGACTTGTGCTACCGGTTTTTCTGGCGCTTGGCACCTTGCAGGCGGCATGGGCGGGGTATCATGCCTGGAAGGATTTTGCCGTGCGTCCCCAGGTGCGGGAAGAGCAAAAAGCCGCCGGCGTTGTGAACCGCTGGATTTCCGACAAACAGGCGCCGGTTCTCGTGCTGGGGGATAATGCCGTGTATGATTATGATTTCGTTCCCTTCCGCGAAAAAACCTTTCGTAATTTTACGCGTTCGGCAGAACGCATTCGCGAGGGTGGTCTGCTGGCGCTTCTCGATCAGCACGATGTGCGTTATATTCTGAAAGTGAAAAATCCGAATGAGGCTCCGGCCGGAAATGACCCGGGCGCTTTTGACCCGCTTCCTTACTATGAAAAGCTTTTCAATGCAGGGCATTACCGGAAAATTCAGGAGCTGCAAGAAGCGCAAAGGCAGTCTGTTCTTTATATCCGGTCGGCCGGAAATCAACAAGGGGATTTGAATGCATAAAGTGGCGATTGTTCAGGCGCGGATGGGAAGCTCCCGGCTGCCCGGAAAAGTTTTGAAAATGATTGAAGGCAAGAGCATGCTGGAGCGGGTGGTTGAGCGCGTCAAATCGGCCTCGCTTCTGGACCAGGTGGTGGTGGCCACGACGCAAAGCGAAGAGGACCTTCAGGTTGTCGAGGCCTGCAAAGCTCTGGGGGTGGAGATCTTTTGCGGCGATGTAAACGATGTCTTGAACCGGTATTGCGGTGCGGCGGGCCGGTATGACGCGGACCTGGTGATTCGCATTACGGCCGATTGTCCCTTGATTGATCCGGACGAAATTGACCATGTGCTTCGGGAATTTTTGGCGGGAGACGCGGATTATGCTTCCAATTTTATTCAGCGGACCTACCCGCGCGGTCTCGATACGGAAGTGACCACCCGTCAAGTGCTGGAACAGGCGGCGCGCGAAAGTTCCAAACCCTATGAGCGGATTCATGTGACGCCCTACATTTATCAACACCCGGAAAAGTTCCGCCTGCTTTCGGTGACCGGAAAAGAGGATCACAGCCGGCACCGCTGGACGGTGGACGAGCCGAAAGATCTCGAATTTATTCAGTTCGTTTATCAGGCATTCGGCGGACGCGCTCTTTTTTCCTGGAAAGATGTGATTGCCTACCTTGCCGTGCATCCCGAATTAATCCGGATTAATGCCGATGTCGCGCAAAAGCCGCTTGAGCAAAATTAAATGCGCTGTCTCATTCTGACTCCGGGAATTCGGGATGAAGAAGAAATCCGCGCACTGCAGGGCTGTCTGCCTCCTGACCGCATCCTTTTGACGAACCCCTTGTACCAGCAAGACGGGATCCAGCGGATTTTCCCCGGTGCCGCCTGTCTTGACGCGGATACGCTGGTAGATCCCCGCGATTATCGGGCCTTGAATGAACAGGCGAAGACGCTTTCCCGCATCTGGTATGAAACGCCGGTATTCCGGGAGAAGCTGCTTTTCCGGAACATCAATCTGGGCAGTCTTCATACGCGGCTTTTCCAATACTTTCTGGTTGGACTTTTGAAAGCCCTTTCGATTTATCAGGCGCTTTTCCGGCAGGAAAAGATCCAGGCGGTCGAACTGCTGGATGACGGAACGTACTGGTCGCAAATGGTAAAAGATCTTTGCGTCCAGAAAGGGATTGAATGCCGGGTCTTGTACGCGCGTCAGGAGGCGCGGGATTCTTATGAAGCTTCGTTGATTAAAAAAAAGCCGCCATTTGGCGGAAAGGTCTGGTGGATCGGCCGGTTCAAACAAGTTTTGGCAGCGCTGAATTTTTATCTTCACCGCGGTACGCCGAAGGGAGGATGGCTGTGTTCGGCATCTCTCCGGTACGTGCAGTCCTGCTTTGGGCATGCTGGTCCCGTCTATTATTTGCGAGAAGCGCTTTCATTCAAGGCGCTGAAAAAGCTGAGCCGTGTTTCGGGTTGGCACGTTTTGCTGGAGTACTTTAAGCCGCGACAGAAAGAAGCCCGGACTGTCACCGCCATCGTGCAAATTTTGCAATCGGCTCCGGCTCCGGAGGAATACAAAATTCAGGAGTATCCCCTGTGGCCCTGGGTCCGGCAGTATCTCATCCGGGTCGTCGAAACCGAGTACTTTCAGATGCAAACCTGGATTTTATCGTTTCAGTCCCTGCTGCGAAATCTGAAGCCGTCGGCGGTGATTGTGGATGAAGACGTGTGTGTGTTTAATAAAACATTGGTGATCTGTGCCCGTCAAATGGGGATTCCGACATTTGTGATGGTGCACGGGGTTCCTTATTATGAAATCGGAACCATTCCCGCGACGTCCGATTATATTCTTGCCTGGGGCGAGAGTTCCCGCGAACGATTTCATGAGTGGGGTGTGCCGCAGGAGAAAATCATTGAAGTTGGTGCACCTCAGTATCAGCATTTTAAAACATGGAATTCGCGGGAAATCCGGAAGGATATTTTTCGCCAATACGCCATTCCCGAAGACAAGCAGCTGATTATGCTGGCGGCGCCGCCTTTCCGGACGAATGAGCATCCCGATTTTTTGGGGAGTCCGCTATCGGCCGTCACGGCGGAAAGCGTCTTCCGGATCACCCTGGATTTTGTGGCGGCGCACGAGCCTGCGTTCGTCTTGATCAAAACTCATCCGGCCGATAAAAATATTCCGTTCCTTCGAAAAATCATTGCCGGCTATGCCCCGCAGGTGCAAAAGCGGGTTTTGCTGCTGCGAGAAGGGGATGCCAGTTACATGATTGCCGGCTGTGATCTGGCTTTGACTTACGGTTCGACGGTCTATTTCGAAGGGATGTTGTTGAAAAAGCCGATCGCGATGCTGGATTATGGGCATGCCCGCTATTTTGATTTTATGGCTCAGCATTTTCTGGATTTGGACCGGCCGGAACAGTGTTTTTCGCAAATGGAACATTTTTTAACGCCCCGGGGCGCGGCTTCCCTGATCGGCGCCCAGACAGCGGCAATCGGCCGTCATTTTTACCGCCAAAATGAGCTGAGCGCCTCTCAATATGTGACTCAAATTCAGGCTGTTCTCAAAAGATGAGGATTGCTATTTAAATACCCAAAAATACCCAATTATAGCTGATTTTGATTTATATTTTGACGTCTACTGACCGGTTCTGACCGTTATTGACTTCCTGATTGGGCGCCCCTATAATGCCTTCCAATTTTACCCGTTCTACGGGACCGCCTTCATTACTTCTAATAGAAAGGCCGGAAGGAGAAAATCCTATGGAAATTCGTGAGAATGAGGTTTATACGCCCGAGGAGGCGCAGAAAATTCTGAAAATCAGCTCCAGCACCATGATGCGGCTGATCAAAGGGGGATTGATTCATGCGGCAAAAATCGGGAAGCAATACCGGATTTTGGGAAAAGAAATTTTGAGAGCGCTTTCGCCCGAGCTCGAAGACCAGGTAGGAAAGCTTTATAACAAAGGGCGCCAATGGGTTCATTCCGATGACGTAAAGGACGTTGGCCGGGATAAGAGCCCCAAGCAAACGGAAGTGAAAGTCGAGGGAGGAAATTCAAATGGCCTTTAACTGGAATGGGAAAGTTGTTTTAGTGACCGGAGGAACGGGATCTTTTGGAAAAGAATTCGTTCAAAAGATGCTGCGTGATTACGATTTAAAAAAGATCATCGTATTCAGCCGGGATGAGATGAAGCAGTGGGAAATGAAAAAAATAATTCATGACCCGCAAAATCGCGTCCGCTATTTTATCGGCGACGTCCGCGATGAAGGTCGTTTACATCGAGCATTTCAAGGCGTTGACATTGTGGTTCATGCGGCCGCACTAAAGATTGTGCCCACCGCCGAATACAATCCATTTGAAGCCGTCAAAACCAATGTGCTTGGCGCTGAAAACGTCATCAATGTGGCAATTGATAATAAAGTGAGCCGCGTATTAGCTTTGAGTACCGACAAGGCCGCCAATCCGGTAAATTTGTATGGCGCGACTAAACTTTGCGCGGAAAAAATGTTTGTGGCAGGCAATAACTATTCTCCGTACAGCACTCAATTCAGTGTTGTGCGATACGGGAACGTATTCGGGTCCCGTGGCAGCGTCGTGCCATTCTTTAAGGAATGCCGCAAGAAAGGCGTTGTTCCTATTACGGATGCGAGGATGACACGTTTCTGGATTACGTTGCCGCAAGGCGTTCGATTTGTCATCAATGCCATTGAAGAAATGCAGGGAGGTGAGATTTTTATTCCCAAACTTCCCAGTGTTCGCATTACGGACCTTGCGAAAGCTGTTTGCCCTGATGCAAAACAGGAAGTGATTGGCATTCGTCCGGGGGAAAAACTTCATGAAGTGCTTGTGAGTGCGGACGACGGGCTGGCCACATATGAATATGAAGATAAATATGTGACCTATCCACAAATTGCGGCCCACGAGATCAAAATCAAAGCGGCGCAATCGCTTGGCATTGAATTCCCGGGATATCGCAGTGACAATAACACGGAATGGCTGGAGCTGAAGGATTTGACAGCAATGCTGGAAGAGGAAGAAAAAAAAGATGAAGTCGCTGGCATACGGTAAACAGTCGATTGACTCAGCCGATATCCGCGGAGTCGTCCGGGTTCTTCGTTCCGACTGGCTTTCCCAAGGGCCCGCCATTGCCGAGTTTGAAAGCCGGATCGCGCAGTATTGCGGTTCCCGTTATGCCGTGGCGGTGTCGAGCGGGACATCGGCCTTGCATCTTGCTTGTATCACGGCAGGGCTGAAAAAGGGGCTGAATGCGGTAACGACGCCGGTCACCTTTCTGGCGACGGCCAATGCCGTTGCGTTTACTGGTGCAGCACCTCGTTTTGCCGATATCGATTATGAAACGGTCAATATCGATCCGGCCCGGATCGAAAGGCAGCTTGACCGCTATTCCCGTGCTATTCTTCCGGTGCATTTCGCCGGATTGCCTGTCTCCCTGGATAGAATTCAAAAGATTGCCCGGAAGAGAAAATGCATGGTTATTGAAGATGCCTGTCATGCCTTGGGGGCCGAATACAGGGGTAAAAAAATCGGCGCTTGCGAATATTCCGATATGACTGTTTTCAGCTTTCATCCTGTCAAACACATCACAATGGGTGAAGGCGGTTGCATAACGACAAACGACAAGAAAATCTATAAACAGCTTCTTTCGCTCCGGCACCATGGGATTACAAAAGACGAACGCCAGCAGAAGCAATACGGATCCTGGTATTACGAGATGCGGGCCCTGGGTTTTAATTATCGCGTTACGGATTTTCAGTGTTCTTTGGGGATAACCCAACTGGCCAAGTTGAACCGGTTTGTTCACAAACGGCATGCCGTGGCTGCGGCTTACAATGCGGCCTTTGAGTCGTTGGAGGGCAGCGTTTTGCTTCCGGCTTTGCAGTATCCGGATCGCAAACATGCCTGGCATTTGTATCTGCTGCGCTTATTGAAGGGAAATGCGGCGCAAATGACGCGCAATCAGCTTTTTGAAAAGTTGAAAAAGTTTGGCATTCATGCTCAGGTGCATTACATGCCGGTTTACCGCCATCCCTATTACAGAAAGAATTTTCCGGTTAATTTTCGCAGCTTTCCTAATACGGAAAAGTATTTCAAAGAAACATTGAGCCTGCCCATGTTCCCGGCGATGACCCGGCAGGATATTCGCCGCGTTGTGGATGCGGTTCATAAAATTTTGGGCTAGAAAGGATATTTGGATGCGGCAAGTAATTTTTCGCGTCGATGCATTACCCGATATCGGAATCGGACATCTGATGCGTTCGATTGCGCTGGCCGAGTGCCTGAGAAGCGAAGGCGTCCCGGTATTTTTTTTGACCTGTCAGGAATGGGAATCTGCAGCCAATATTCTCGAAAGCCGCCATTTTGATTTTCGGTTATTGCCATTGAAAAAGTCCGAGCTTGGAACTGTTGCCGATTTGATGCTTACCAAGGAATATTTGACAGAATCTTGCGATTGGATCGTGCTGGACAATTATCATTTTGATGCCGCCTATGAAAGTGAAATTAAAAAAACAGGGCGGCTTCTGCTGAGCATTGATGATCTTGGTTTGGAACATCCAGTTGCGGATTTGGTGGTAAATCATGGTATTCAGGCCCCGGAACTGTACGGCAGCGTCAAACATGCCGCACGCCTGCTGCTTGGCCCTCAATATGCGATGCTCCGGCCGGAAATTATCCGGCATATTTCCAGACCCCGAACCGAAACTTCCAGAATTCTAGTTTCTCTGGGAGGCGGGCGGATGGATCAATTGCATAAAGTTGTTTTGGCACTTGACGGTATGGAAGGCCGGGAACTTCAAGTTCGTGTCCTCCTCGGATTTGCACTTTCGCGCGAATCTTTTTTGTCTTCACTGCCGCCGCTCCGCCAGCCGGATAGATTTCAATTTTCAAGCGGCGTGTCGGATCCTGTTTCATTTTATGATTGGGCCGATTTTGTCATATGTGCTGCCGGTGGGACATGCCTCGAATTATCCTATTTCGGCTTGACCGGTCTTGTGGGTATTCTGGCAGAGAATCAGGAGGCGATTGCAGCCAGCCTTCAGAGTAAAGGCTGTTTCGAATCGCTGGGATGGTTCTCCAGGCTGGAGCCGGCAGATATTCAGGCGAAAATGGAATCTCTTTTGAAAAATAGCGGACGAATCAACAAGATGCAATCCAGATGCCGAGAAATGGTAGATTCTTTTGGGGCGAAAAGAATCGTTAATAGAATGCAGGAGATTTCCAATGAAAGCTGTCA
>CAZGID010000007.1:0-27529 GCA_964526065.1 uncultured bacterium | reverse complement strand
AACCATCAGCGTTCCGCCCGGACGCAGGCGGGAGAAGATCAGCCGCTGGTTATCGATCAGGATATTCGTCATCAGATTGGCGGCAATCGTGTCAAAGCGGCCGCGGTAAGGTAATTCCCGAAGCGGGCACCGGTAAACATGAGCCGTGAGACAACCGTTGTGAGCCAGATTTTCGCGCGCGGTGGACGCCGAATGGGCTTCCCGGTCCAGCGCGACAATCGTATTCGCCTTCATTCGCCACGCCGCGACCGAAAGAATGCCTGTCCCGGTTCCAATATCCAGAAACCGTCCTAGCCGGCATTTTCTGGTTTCCATCATCTTCAGCACTAACTGGGTTGTTTCGTGAGTCCCGGAACCAAACGCCGCATGGGGTTCCAGAAAAATGGGAAGCTTTTTCCGGGGAATCCGGAATCCTTCCCGCTTTTCCCAAAGAGGAATCAGAATGAAATGACGGCCAAGCGGCTGAATTCGATATTCCTGTTTCCATTTGTCGAGCCAGTCCCCTGGCGCCAGACGAAGTAAAGCCGTCCGGTATCCCGCCAGCGGGGCCCGGCGCCATGCCCGCCGCAAACTTTCTGCTTTTCTCTTTTGATTGAAATAAACCGAAACACGCTGACTGCCGTCCCGGTCCCGGAACCAAACCAGCGAATGGCTTCCGACTCGTCGTGAAGAAAAAAAAGCCTGCAGCCGCTGCCGGCTTGTTTCATCATCTACGTCGCCATGCAGGGAGAATTCATAATAGGTAACGGCGTCTGGATGGGAATTCATGGAGGCGGGAAGGTTCAGGCGACGGACTGCGTGTTGGAGTGCAGGCCGGCATTCGCCTGTTTTTCCAAAAAGCGGTTAATCTCTTCTGCCGCCACGGGCTTGCTGAAAGAAAATCCCTGCATCATGTCACAGCGGTGCATGCGCAGAAAAGACATCTGGTCGTCGGACTCGACGCCTTCGGCAATCACTTTCAATTTTAAATTGTGCGCCATGGAAATAATGGCTTTGGCAATCGCGGCATCACCGGAATCCACCGCAATATCGCTGATGAACGAACGGTCGATTTTCAGGCAATCCAGCGGGAAACGTTTCAAATAATTCAGAGAGGAATGCCCCGTTCCGAAATCGTCAATCGAGATGCGCACGCCCATTTCCTTGAGTTTGGACAAGGTCTGAATGGTTTCATCAATATTGCGCATGACCATACTTTCGGTCAATTCCAGTTCCAGATAGCGCGGTTCCAGACCCGTTTCGCGCAGCACCCGGCCGACGACTTCCACCAGATCCGCATAGTGAAACTGCCGGTCTGAAAGATTCACCGCCACACTGATGCCGTCATGTCCCATCTTCTGCCAGCGGCGAACTTGCGCACAGGCTTCCTGCATGACCCATTCCCCGATAGGCACGATTAATCCCGTTTCTTCCGCGATCGGGATGAACTCGGAAGGCCCGATCAATCCCAGATGCGGATGCCGCCAACGCAGCAGGGCTTCTACCGCCACAATTTTACCGGAATTGAGATCCACCTGAGGTTGATAATAAATTTCAAGCTCGCCCTTTTCCAAAGAACGGCGCAGGCTGTTTTCAAGAATCAGCCGCTCAAACGCTTTGACGCTCATCATGGAAGAATAGAGGCGGTAATTATTTCTTCCTTTTTCTTTCGCCTGATACATGGCCGTATCGGCATTTTTCATCAGCGTCATGCTGTCGGTTCCGTCATTCGGATAAAGTGCAATTCCCATACTGGCCGTCATGTGCAATTCCTGCCCTCCGAGCATAAAAGGTTCGCGCAGGCATTGAAAGATTTTGTCAGCCACTTTAATGATATGCCGGCTTTCGGCCATTTCGGGCAGTAAGACCATAAACTCATCTCCGCCGATGCGGGTCATCGTATCCGATTCGTACAGTGTTTTTTTCAGCCGCCGGGCGACCATCTGCAGCAATTCGTCGCCCACCGTGTGTCCAAGGGTTTCATTCACCCGCTTGAACAAATCCAAATCCAGATACAGAACGGCGAGGTTTTTATTGTTCCGCCTGGCAGAAATAATTCCCTGATTCAACCGGTCGATAAAAAGCACGCGATTGGGTAATTCCGTAAGCGGATCATAATAAGCGAGATGATTCAACCGCACTTCGGCGCGCTTGCGCTCACGGGATTCCATCGCCAGCACAATCAGATCCGCCATGGAAGCCACAAAATGCTTTTCCTCAAGACTCCATTCCCGAAAAGGCCCCACATGCTCATGGCAGATGATCCCGACGGTCTTGCCCCGCAGCCGGATCGGCGCATCCAGCACGGATGCGATTTTACTGGATCGAAGATAGGACTCCGGTAATTCCCGCGTGCGCGGATCTTCATAAACATTCCGCACGGCCAAAAAGCGATGATTTTCAAGCTCTTCGAGGTATTGCGGGAAATGATCGGCATCAACCTCGATCCCGCTGACATGCTCCCCCTCTTTTAAACTGAAGGCATCCGCACAATAAAGACGGGCCCGGCCCGAATTAAAAAGCCAGACACTTGCGCGTTCCACTTCCAGCGTTTTGGCCGCCACTTCGGTCACTTCGCGGATGACCGAATAAAGATCGCCGGAATACAGGATTTTACTTTTTGCCAGTTTGACCAGGACTTCGCTCTGGCGAAGCAGCCGGCGTTCCCGCTGGCGCAATTCCTCTTCCACTTTTTTACGTTCGGTAATGTCCACTGCCAGAACAATGACACCGGTAACTTCTCCGTGCGAATCAAAATAAGGAACCTTGTCGGTACTGACCCACCGCTTCTCGCCGCGGCCGTTGAGATAAGGCTCGATAATGCCAAGCTTGGGTTTTCCGGTCCGGATGACTTCCCTGTCATCTTCGTGGTATTTCCCGGCATGATCCGGATAAAGTTCGTCCGTCGATTTCCCTTCAATCGCCGTCGCCGGAAGCCCCATGGATTCTGCCGCCAGGCGGTTAACTTTAAGAATCCGGTTCCGGGTATCCTTGAACCAGATCATGGCGGGCACCGAATCAAAAATAACCTCATGATCCTTTTTCTGTTTATGCAGCACTTGCTGGGTCCGTTTACGCTCCACCGAATACCGGAGCACTCGCTCCAGCAAACCCCCGTCCACAATCCCTTTTAAGAGATAATCCTGGGCGCCGGCGCGGAGCGCTTCCAGCGCCAGTTGTTCGTCATTCGTCGCCGTCAATACCACACAGGGAAGTTCGGGGAATTTTGACTGAAGTTGCATGAGACCGGACAGTTGGTCCGCATCGGGAAGATTTAAATCAAGTAGGACAATATCGATCTTTTTTTCGGCCAGACAGGCCAAACCGTTCTGCAAGGAGTCGGCGCGATAAAAATCAAAAGGAGTGGATGACGCTTGAAGATGAAGCGAAATAATTTGCGAGAACTCGTCGTCGTCCTCGATCAGTAAAACGCGATATTCGTTTGCTTTTGGCATAAGAAACCGCCACGAGGGGAAGCTCGCTTCCCCGAGAGGGGTCATGATTTTACTATACTTTGTCAGAAAAAAACAAGGCATACCTCCGTAATATCCCGACAACTGGGGTCAGGGGGCCCCTACAAACATTTCTTCAACCCTTGAAAGAGAAATAAGTTAGGGAACTTTAACTACGAGAGGAGTTTAAGATTGCGTATCGTAGGATGAAAAAAGGGGTTACGACTTTTGTGGCGTCTGCCAGAGTGCCTTACCGACAAAGAAAGGCCCCATATTCTGGATATACTCGGACGTTTGGCGAGTTTTACGCATCTCCTGCACCAGACGGGACAAAGGATAAAGTTCGGCCCCGAAAAGTCCCAGCACAAATTCATTATCGCGTGCATCCAGACCGTAACAGGCCAAACGAATGTCGGTCGCAAATCCTGCCTGCCCATACGCCCGCCCAAGATGAGCATGCTCGCCCAGAATCTTCCCCTGCTCTTCTCCTGAAAGACGGGCAAATTCCGGTTTGCGGCGCAGCGGGTACCAGACGGCCCAGGGCCACGCGGGATTCAATGCCGTCCGGCGCGGCTTGCTAAGAAGCCAGTCTTCCAGGTCCGGTTCCCGTCCGCTGCTGTACGTCCGTCCCATCATCGTCCAGTCCGGCTTGGGGGTCAGCGTGGCAAACGGCCCGGTGGTCATGAACTGCCGCGCCTCAGATACAAAAAAATCCGGATCCTCCGACATCAGCAACAGGCCAACTCCCAGCGGGTCCTGGACATCCAGATAAAGGACGGCTTCCATATCGGTTTGTTCAAGCGCCACCACCAATTTGCGGGGGTCTGCGCATTGCGTAAAGACATGCAGTTGCATAAAAAGCCGGCGTTCACTGATCTGCGGCTCTCCATTTCGAGGCGTACCGAACTCGCGGATTTCCGGCTTTTCAATTGTCCGGGCTGGGAGATGCTTAGCGGAATCATTCATGACGTGCATTGTAGCAGTCCGGCCCCGAATCGGGCAATGCCTTCCTGCTTTCCTATTCGGGGACAAATGTTATAATTTTTCCAATGCAGCCGATCAAAAAGTACGGCGTCTGGTTTGTCATTTCTTTTCTGGCCTTTGTTCCTCCGGTTCCGGCTGAAACTTCAATCCTCCTTTCACTGATGAACTCCACTCAATCCGTCGTTTCGATTCTCTCGGAAACCGGAGTGCTGTTCGGCGAAGAGCCGAAACCCGTTGTACATGCCGAAACCGGGGCCGTGCTCGTGCAGCGGAGTGTCCGGCCCGTCATTCACACACGCACGGGGACGGGAATTATCCTCGATGGAAGCGGATTAGTCGTCACGAATGCCCATGTGGTCCAGCAGGCCGGGCGGGTGACGGTCACACTCTTCGATGAATCCTCTCACCGAGCAGAAATCATTCATGTCATTCCCGACCAGGACATCGCATTTCTCCGGATCTTGCCCACCCGTCCATTGCTGCCGGTTTCCCTGGCAAATTCCGAAACCGTCCAACTGGATGACCGCGTATATACAATCGGCGGCTCTTCCCTCCTCAAAAATACGATCAGCGAGGGGGTTATCAGCGGCATTGGCGTCCATCCTTCAGCGAAAGGAAATGCGGCACGCATTCGTTTCCTGCGAGTCACATTCAATATTTACCAGGGAGACAGCGGAACGCCTTTGTTTGATGCGGAAGGCCGCCTGATCGGCATTATGATCGGCGCCGCCACGGAAAAAAATAAAGTGGCCTATGCGATTCCTTCGATCATGATTATCCGGGCCCTGCAGGAGAATCGCGAGAAGTTTATTCGGTCCGGGGACGAAAGCTGACGGTGGTCGGCTGACTCGACGCTTCGATCATTTCTTCCACCCGGGCCAGCAGTTCCTGGGCCTGGGCATGATCGGGTTTCATCTGCAAAATATTCCGTAGAGATTGCCGTGCCCCCGCAAGATTATTCATTTTCAGTTCGGCCAGCGCAAGGCCCAGATGTGCATCCAGATTTTTCCAGTCGGCGGCAATCGCCAGCTGAAAATCCTTCTCCGCCATTTCCGGATGCATGGCCTGCAGATACATATGCCCGATATTGCTGTGCAGCCGGCCAAGATCGCCCCGGTCCTTGACGTACCGCAATCCCTCTTGAAAAACGCTTAAGGCCTGCTGATCCTGCCCGATCTGCGACAGCGCCACGCCAAGCGGCCCATACAGCTCCGGAGTATCGGGCTGTTTCTGGACGACCATCGACATTTCACGCGCCGCATCTTCCCATTTGCCGCTGTTAAAATACAACATGCCCATCTGGCGATGGCAGTCGAGACTTTCCTGACTGAGGCATGCCGCCTGATAACTGGCCAAGGCACGATCCTGGTCTTTCATTTTCAAATAAACCGCACCCAGGTTACTGTAAATTTCAAAATGCGTGGCGCCCTGGGACGGATTTTTCGGCCGGGGGCCGATGATTCGTAATGCCTTCTCCAGATGATTGATGGCTTCCGGATATCTCCCCTTTTCATAATAGGCGGTTCCCAGATAGCCCATCGCACGTGCATGATCGGGGTGGTCTTTGAGAATGCTGCGCAGGGATTTGATGGCGGCGTCAAACTGGCCCCGGCGGATCTGCACCAGCGCCAGATTGATCTGAATTTCCACATTTTCCGGATCAATCGCAAATGCCCGGCTGAAGGCATTGTACGCCGGTAAAAATCCGCCTTCCTTCAAATAGGCCTCGCCCAACGCATTGAGCGCCGCCGCCTTGCGCGGCCGCTGCCAGGGCATACTGAATCCCGAGACCGCTTCTCCCAGTTCGCGGATCGCCTGCTTATGAAAGCCAAGACGGGAGTACAACATTCCGAGATCAAAATGAATTTGCGGGTTCTCGTCGTTTATCTCCGCCGCTTTTTTCCATGTATTTAACGCTTCATCCAAATTACCTGACTTCAAATAAAAAACACCCAACATGTAATAAAATTCCAACGGCTGCTGATAGACCATAAGTTTTAAATACGATCCAATGAGCTGCTGGGTGGTTCCCGGATCCAGCCGGTCAAAGCCGGCCTTGAAATCCAGATTCCGCGTCAGTTGAATGACCTCCCGGTTGGCGACATCGAAACGCGTCGGAATTTGTTTTTCGACTGCGGGCGCCATAATGCTGTTGCGGTCTTCTGTATGGGTGGCTCCAAACAAGTGTCCCAGTTCATGCGCCAGCACGGTTTCTTCCTGCACGCGGAAAAGCGGATCATTGGGATAGCGGATCACGGCGTAACCAGAAAAAGGGCGTGCGCGGCCGAGCACGTGCAAATCCCCGAGATCCGTCAGATCCGGCATGCGTGCCAGACGCGTCAAACCGATGATCAAATCCACGCCGTGCAGCGGAAAGCCCTGCTGCAGTTCATCCAGAAGGTGGTGCGTGCCCTTCTGTTCACTGCGGGCCGGCCAGTCCCAGAAGGCTGCCGGTTCAAAGCGGATACCGAACTCGCGGCGAAAAATATCGGAGGCATATGCCAGGCGCTGCTTGAACTTTTCTTCCCATCCGGGAATCTGCTTGAAGCTCGGCGCCACGGCCACACCGACTTTAATCACGCGCTCGCCCTCCGCCGCCCATCCCGGCAATGACCGGACAGAAATCGCGAGCAGAGTCCAGGCAAATAAAAAAATAAATTGAGGCCGAATTGATTTCAAAATGTCGGGAACCTAACGTGAGAACCGGTTTTTCAGAAGCACCCGGACGGCGATAAAAAAATCACGGGCTTTGATCTTTTTGCCTTCGTGATGCGTGCGTCCCTGATATCGGATGGGAAGTTCCATAATGGAATATCCCTTCTTTAACAATTGTGCCGTGATCTCCGGTTCGAAGTCAAATCGCTCTGCGGTCAACTGGGTGTCCTTTTGAATCACTTCATGCCGGAGCAATTTGTAACAGGTTTCCATATCGGTGAGACGGCCGCCGAAAAGAATATTCGTCAGCCAGGTCAAAAAGCGGTTGGCCACCAGATTCGGGAAGGCCATACCGGGGGGAGACGGATTGCCCAGAAACCGGCTGCCATATACGACGGATGCTTTTCCCTGCAGAATCGGCTCCAGCAGGCGTGGAATTTCGTGCGGGTCATATTCAAAGTCGGCATCCTGCACGACCACGATATCGCCCGTTGCCTGCGACAATCCTCGCCGGATACAATACCCTTTGCCCCGATTCCGGTCATTGCGGAAAAGCCGGATGCGGCGTTTGAGATCCCGCTGGTCGAGAATGCGGGCCACGCGGTATGTCCGGTCGCGGCTGTAGTCATCCACGATGATGACCTCAAACTCCACGGGAAATTGCACTTCGAAGATGCGCTCCACCAGGC
Source organism: uncultured bacterium (assembly GCA_964526065.1). GTDB lineage: Bacteria > Omnitrophota > Omnitrophia > Omnitrophales > Aquincolibacteriaceae > CAZGID01. The sequence goes on along the minus strand of CAZGID010000007.1, from coordinate 19,770 downwards.
GGCGGATCGTGCGCGCTTCGTTATAAGCCGGAATAATAATGGACAGTTTATTCATACAAGGGACTATCGGCTTTCATTTTAAAGTTATTAACCGCTCTTGCCCAGAAACAAATTCCCCTCGACTCTCCCGGCAAATAACCGATAATAAAACCGAATGACCACTCCAGACCGCGATCACTTCTTCCAGAGGACCTTTTTCGTGCTTGTTGCCGCTGCGGGACTATTGATGCCCGCGCTGAGCCTGGGTTTCGGCATCACCTGGGACGAATGGATGCAGGGGCATTACGGCCGTCTGGTTCTGCGCTACCTGTTTTCGGGCGGCACTAACCGGGACTTCATGGATTTTGCCGAAACGACCTACCTTTACGGCGGCCTTTTCGATTCCATCACCGGATTTATTTATGCGGTTCTTTTTGATTCGCTTCCGCATTTTCTGGCGTCCGACTTCCGGGATACCATTCGGGGCGTTTCGGTTCAAGATCTGCACGGATCCGGATTTTATGAAATTCGTCATATCGTCAATGCCGTCTTCGGATGGGCCGGGATAGCGCTCACAGGCTTGCTGGCCCGGCGGATTGGCTCCTGGCGCGCCGGTTGCCTGGCGGTTTTATTTCTGATGTTTTCCCCGCGCTATATGGCCCATTCGATGAATAATCCCAAAGATCTTCCGTTTGCCACCGGCTACATTCTTTTCTTCTGTTCTCTGGTTTGTTTCGTGCAAGCCTGGCCGAAATTTAAAAAACTGCCCGCCGCCGGAATGGCTGCTGGAATCGCCATCGCCTTGGGCGTCCGTGCCGCCGGCCTGCTTTTAATTTTCTATCTCGCTGCGTTTACCGGACTGGTCTGGATACTCACGCCGCGGGAAACCAGGCTGGCCATTCACCGGCTAACCCTTTGGCTGGGCATCATGGCACTGGCCGGTTATGCCGCCGGACTTCTCTTCTGGCCTTACGGGCTGCAGAATCCTGTGTTAAATCCTTTTCGGGCCTTTTTTGCCTTCTCTAATTTTTCAGGAGCAGAAAACGCTATTTTTTTCGAAGGCCAATTCATTTCCAACGCTGAGCTGCCCTGGTATTACCTGCTCCGATGGTTTCTGATTTCAATACCGCTTTTCGTGCTTGCAGCCCTTCCTTTTCTTTTCGCTTTGCCCGCCTTGGCGCGATTTTATTCTCTGCGGCTTCTCCTGATCCCGCTCGGAGCTTTTTTATTTCCTCTGACGCTGGCTTTGATCAAAAAGCCGATTCTTTATGACGCCTGGCGCCATATGCTGTTTCTCTATCCTCCGCTGGTTGCCTTGGCAGCTCTGATCTGGAACTGGGGCATTTCCTGCTTCCCGTTTGCTTCCCGTTTCCGCCCGTATGCCGCCGCGGTCTTACTGATCGCGTTTAGTTTTCATCCGGTTGCCTGGATGGTCCGTAATTATCCGCACTGGTCCGTTTATTTCAATCCAGCGGCGGGCGGAATCCGGCAAGCATGGACTTCCTATCAAACGGATTACTGGGGCAATTCCATTCGCGGATGTTCCGAATGGCTGGCTGACTATATCCGGGATCAGAAACTGCCGCATTCTCAGCGGCCGTATCTGGTTTTTGCCGAAGGCAATCTGATGTCCAGTTTCCCGTATCTGTCGCGAAAACTCGGTAATTTTTACATTCCCTACCAACAAATTCCAGACGAATTCCGTAAAGGACGCCAGCCGGATTTCGCCATTTTGATTTCAAAAAATCTCAGTCTGCCGCAGCTTTTAAAGGCCTGGCCGCCATCCGGCACACTTTATAAAGAAACCGCCGACGGCGTCACGCTGTGCGCCGTGGTTGAAAATCCAAATCCGTTCAAAGGAAGTCCTTCATGAACCGGCTTACTGCCATGATTTCCCATCGCCGTGTTTTCATTGCCTTGATGGCGGTTCTTTTTTGTCTCATGCCGCTTTTGAGCCGCGGTTTCGGGGTTACGTGGGATGAATGGATGGACAGCAATAATGGAATGCTGGTTCTGCGTTATCTGCTCAGCGGCGGGCAAGACCGTGAATTCCTGAATTTCTGGCATGGTATTTACTACAGCCATCTTTTTTATTCTCTCACCGGTTTCGCCTACGGCCTCTTTGTTCACGGCGCCCCGGCAGAATTCGCGCGCGAAGGCTTGCGGAATGCCGGTAATCTTCTTGGCTTCTACACCTTCAGCCATGCCATGAATGCCCTGTTTGGATGGCTGACCATCCTGGCCGCCGGAATGACCTTGCGCCGCCTGGCGGGATGGCGAGCGGCGTGGATCGGCGCCCTGCTGCTTTTTCTTTCTCCCCGCTTTCTGGGGCATTCGATGAATAATCCAAAAGATATTCCTTTTGCCGCAACTTACATGACCGCGCTGCTGTTCCTCATTCGACTGGTCCAGGAATTACCGCGTATTTCAACGCGGACAGCGGTATTTGCGGGTCTGGCGATCGGCGCGGCCATCGGAACCCGGGCGGGCGGATTCTTACTTTTCTTCTATTTGTATCTTTTTGTGGCGGCTGTGTGGTTTCTGGACCGTCAGCATTCTCGGCCCTGGCCGTTGCAACCGTTGATTAAACCGATCTTGATCGCAACCGTGACCGGCTATTTTTCCGGATTAATATTCTGGCCCTATGCTCAACTGAATCCTTTGATTCATCCTCTGGAAGCGTTGCGGGAATTCTCGAAATTTGCCTATTGGGACAATGCCGTTCTGTTTGAGGGCCGGCTGGTCAAGGCGTCTCTGCTTCCCTGGTACTATCTGCCGAAATGGATTTTGATTTCGGTGCCTCATTTCGCACTGGCCGGATTTTTCTTCTTTCTCTTTCTGATCCCTCATTGGAAAAAATATTTCAATCTGCGTCTGGTCTCCATGACAGCGTTTGGATTTTTTTTCCCGCTCTTCTATGTTCTGATCAGCGGTTCGATTGTCTACGATGGCTGGCGGCATGTCTTGTTTCTTTATCCGCCTTTGATTCTGTTGATTGCGCTGGGATGGGAAACTGTTCTGCGCCTGGCTGAAGCGAACGGGAAAAAATGGGCCGCCGGGCTGCTTTTTATCTTGCTTCTGATTGAACCCGCGGGCTGGATGCTGCGGAATCATCCGCATCTGTATGTTTACTTTAATTCGTTAACCGGCGGACTCAATGGGGCTTTTGGCCGTTATGAAACCGACTACTGGGGCAATTGTCTTCGTCCGGCCGCCGAATGGCTGGCCGCTCATCATGCTGAAAAAAATCCAAACCGGTTTCTGACCGTGCGCACTGACGGCAGCATCATGTCTTCTTACCCTTACTTGTACGAAGAACTCAACAAGGCGTACCATCCCTTTGGTTTCCCGGCAGACTTTGTGAAAGAAAATCCGTTTTACTCGCTGAATTTTCCGCCGTATCTGGAAGGGCCGGATGGTTGGGATTATGCGCTGGTTTTACCGCGGAATTGGAAACCCGAAAGACTGGAAGAAAACTGGCCCCCGGAAGGAACGGTCCATCGCGTCACCGCTGAAGACGTTACGCTATGCGCCGTCGTTAAAAATCCGAAATCCCCGCTTAAGTAGCGACCGGCTGTTCCCCGCCGCGGCGCGTTTCGTTCAAGGCACGCAGAGCACGTCCCACACGGGCAAGACTTTCAATTCTTTGTTTCAGAGTATCCGGATCTCCGGCATTCAATGCCGCTGATAAACCCACCGCCCCCGATTGGGCGCCGGTTTCGGGAACTTCGGTTTGTGTGGCCGAAGCGGCCTGCTGAGAAGTCCGGTAAGCCGTGGTCTCTCGTCTGGTTTCCTGAACTTCGTCTGCCTCGTCGCCTCCGCCCCATTTAAATCCGGTAAATACCGCAAAGGCCAATAGCAGAAAGAGAGCTTTTCTCATATGTTACTCCTTCATAACGGGTTTTTACTTTTACGGCATTTTGCCGTTATTTTTAATACGATAATAACCGGTTATGTTCTATATTAAATCATAGTCTATTAATTGTAAAAATGCCAAAATGTTATTTTTTTGATCATCAATGGATTTAACTCTTTCCCCTGTCTGCAGTTAGATGCCTAAATCCGTCATCCAGAGTATTGCTTTCCTCTTTACCCTCGTGGTCCTGATCGCTGTGACGCAAAGCGATCGGCCCGCTTTTCCTGATGCTCCCAGATCGCTGTACGGCCGCATGCTTTCAGGAGACAGCCGGACCCATCATGCTTTTGGAAGCGAATTTGCGCCCTATCGCCCCCTGCTTCCGGAAAAAGGGGCCATCACTTTTATTATGGATTTTGCCTTTTCGCCCTATGCCAGATCCATCGATCAGCTTTATCGGGCGCAAAGCCATCTGGTGCCTCTGCTCTTGAATCCAAAACCAGGAGAAACCGCGGGCCTGGTTTACTGTTCCTCCGACGCCATCGCCGAAAAGCGGCTGGATGAGACCGGTTATCGCATGCTCTTTCCGGTCGAAAACGGAAAAGGCGTCGCTATCCGCAGCCAGGAAATTTCATGACCCCGCCGGGACTCGTGATTTTCATTTTCTTACTCGGCGCACTTTTTCTTGCCCGGCTCTCCCGCTCCCTGGCGCTTCCCTCTTCATGGTTATTCTATCTGGTCTGGTCGCCTTCGGCCGGACTGGCACTGGTTTCGATCTGTCTTTTCCTCGGTTATGTGCTCGGACAGGCCGAAGGCCCTTTTATTTCGCTTCTCTTGTCCTGGGTTCTCTTTCTCTATCTGGCAGCCGCCTGGATCACCCAGTCTTTTTCCAGGCCTTCCTTTTCCTTTTCGTTCTTGCAGCTACGCAGCCAAATTACAAATGTCTTTTCCCCGGCCGGCAAATCGTGGAAAGATTCAGCATCTCATCTCCTGACGCTGTTTCTGAGTCTTCTATTCGCTTATGGATTGTGGAAGCTGATTGTTTTGCATATGGCCGGGAGCATCTGGAATCCGTTCGGCGGATGGGACACGAAATATATCTGGCATGTCAAAGCCAAGTTCTTTTTCCGGAGTCCTGAAGAATGGAAAAACATGTTTTCCCCCCTTATCAGCTGGACTCACGGAGATTATCCCCTGATGGTTCCGGCGGCAATTGCGTGGGGATGGAGCTGGACAGGCCGCGAACTGCTGATCTGGCCCTGTCTGGTCAGCTTCTTTTTTGCTTTAAGCGGGCCTCTGTTTCTTTTGTGGCATTTTCGAGTTTCCGGTTCGACCCGTACCGGTTTGCTGGCCGCCACATTTGTCATGTTTCTTTCCGTTTATTTGTTCTGGTTCTACGAACAGTATACGGATATCCCGTTGGCCGTACTCAGTGCCGGAGCAACGATTTTTTTACTGCAGGGTTTCCGGCGCGAAAAATCCGCCTGGTTTCTACTGGCGGGGTTTTATGCGGGTCTTACCTGCTGGACGAAGCTGGAAGGCATTTTCCTCAACGCCTGGTTCCTGCTGACCTTGCTGACGGGTCTTCGGGCCATGAAACCCGCCGCTCCGGATTTCAAAAAAAAGAGTTTTGCGCTTTATGCGGCCGGAGTCATCATCCCGGCTTCTGTGTTTTTATTTCAGAAATTTTTCCTGGCGCCAGAAGGAGAGTATTGGGGATCGGGACGTTCTATGATGCAATACGTGGAGGCTTTTCTCGGTGATTTTCCAAAAACCCTTTTGATTCTCAACGCCTATTGGCGCTATATGCTTCAGGCGCACTGGAATTTTCTGTGGGCTTTTTTTGGAGCGGCATGCCTCTGGCGGATAATCGCCGCAAGAAAATATCCCGGCATCTTTGAACCTTTCGGCTGGATTCCATTCATGCTGACGTTTTTGACTCTGCTCGGTTATTTTTTTATTCTGCATGTCACGCCGTACCGGATCGACATGCAAATCATGACCGCCCTGCACCGCCTGCTTCTGCATGCGAGTCTCATGGCCTTGATCTTCACTTTTGAAACCCTGCTGCTTCCCGCATGGAAAAAGCTGTCCTGACAACCGAAAAAAGACGTGCGGTTAAGCTGGCCGCTCGCTGGCTGCCTTACGGCCTCGTTGCAATCCTTTACGTTTTCTGTGTCGCCCAGGCCTGGCGCGGAGTCGATTTCGGCCGCCACTGGGATGAGTTCCATATTGTCGAATCCGTAACCGAAACCATGGAAACCGGCTTGTTCATGAAACGCTGGTACGATTACCCTTCCCTTTCTTTCGGTCTGGCTCTGCTCAGCATCGCTCCGGAAACTTCGCGCTTTTTCTTTGCGGCACCGGAACATCCCCGGGCGAAAGCCGCATTCAAGATTCTGTATAAAAACGCTTTGCTTGAATTGTCGGAAAGTCCCGAATTTCATTTACGCGTTCGCCGTGTCTTTGCCGCCGTCGCCCTGTTTTCCATCTTCTGGATTTTTGGCTGGATGCTGGCGTGGCAGGGCAATGCCTGGACAGCCTTGCTGGCCGCCGCTATTTTTGGATTATCCTGGGAAATCAACTATCATGCCCGCTGGATTGCTCCGGACGCCGTCATGATGCAGTTTGGGGCCCTTACCCTTTTCTTGATCGCGCTTTCGCAAAAAGCGTCCCGCGGCCGGACCTTTTTACTGCGATTGGCCGCGGTGGCCGCCGGTCTTGCCTGCGGCACCAAATATCCCGGCGGTGCGCTTTTGCTGCCCGTGGCGCTTGCCGTTTATGAAGCGTATCAAGTCGAAGGCCGCCGCCGCTGGGTGAAAGAAATCGGCATTGCCGGCGTTATCTTTTTTATTACTTATGTTTACACCACCCCCGGCACAATCCTGGATCCCGTTCGCTTTATTTCGCATGTATCCGCCACCATGCAGCACTATGGCAGCGGGGGGCATGCCGGCTATGATGTCCTTCCGCTATCCGAACATCTTCCGCGTTTGGCGGCTTATCTTTCCTTTACCGCTTTCTCTCATTACGGTTTGATTGCGCTCTTTTATTTCATCCTGAGTCTTGCGGGTCTGGCGGTTCTCATCAAGCAAGATCCCAGGAAAACTGCTGTCTTCCTCGCCTTCCCATTATTCTTTTTCCTCTACATCAGTTCCCAGCGCGTCATGATTGTCCGCAATGTGCTTGTTCTCTTTCCGTTTCTTGCGATTTTTGCTGCGGCGGGAATCTACGCACTGCTGCGGCACTTTCGGAAGGATCGCATCGTTCATTCCGGTGTGATGCTGATCGTGCTTCTTTGCCTGGCGATCAATGCCCAGTGGCTCGTGCATGCGGCACGCTCAATTAACCGGCCGCCGAATGATTTTTCAGAAGAGGCGGTTGACTATGTGCAGACTCACCCGGAACTTTTTTTCCTGGCTTCTCCACGCGCTTATGCCTTACTCGAGCAAAAGCAAGCCGCGGGCGCCAATGTCGTCCGGGATCCGGCCTTTCCGGCGGATTATGCCATCCTGTTCATGAAGGAAGTCGAGGATGAAAAGCGCTGGCCGGCAAACCGGTACGGCTTCATTCACCGCACTTTCGGCCCCTTGGATGTCAATTTTGATTATTATCCCACGTGGGTAGGCAAAGACCGCATTCTGGTCCTTCCGGCGCCCAATGCACGGCCACTAGGCGTTTTCGACAAGCAGAAAGAATCCGTTTCAGCGGCGTGAGGTTTTATTAAAGACAGCGCCGTCTTTAAGAAATTGCTGCACCGTTTCTTTGGAATACGGATGGACAATCATTCCTTCAATCAGACTGGGAACGGCCGTCACAATATGCGCCCCGGCCTCAAACCACTCCACAATATTCAGGATTTCCCGGGTGGACCCGACGATAATTTTGGATGAAAGCTGAAAATCATCCAGCAATTTTCGCAATTTCCGGATTTCTCCCCGGCAGTCATAACCCATATTGTTGACGCGGCCTCCAAAAATTGAGACATAGGTGGCACCGGCCATTGCCGCCAGAAAACACTGCTGGGCACTCATCATGGCCGTGACATTGATGCGGATATTTTCTTTTGTTTCCATTTCATGGATCAGACGAAGATTATCAATTTCGCCGTTCGGGCCGTGGATCGTGATTTTGACATTGATATTATCCGCCCAGCGGGAAAATTCAAAAGCCTGACGGCGCATTTCATTGTAGTTATTTGTCGTAACTTCCACGGAGAGCGGCAGCGGATCAATGAGCTTGGCAATGTTCAAGCAATGCTTTCTCACGCCTTCCATGCCGCCTTTCACTCCCTGCCGGACCAGAATCGACGGATTGGTGGTCACGCCCCGGATAATTCCCATGGCATGGTATTTTTTAATTTCATCCAGATTCCCGGTATCCAGAAAAATGCCCATCGGATTTTATCCTCCTATTTCGTCGATTCCCATTTCATTTCATGACGCAGCAGTTTTGGATGCGAAGCCAGCAAATGCCAGATCACGCCCTGAAAAGCCTCGGCGTGCGGCGTGACGGTTGCCGGATTTACAGTAGGAATAATCACGCACGCATCGGCGACCTGAGCGGTATATCCGCCGTCCCGGCCCACAATTCCCGCAATGGAGGCTCCCACTTCTTCCGCGTAACGCAAGGCCTCGACCAGGTTGACACTGACATTCTTTTCGATGTTGCCTCCGCCTACGGAAAATACAAAGACGAGATCCTTCGCATCCAAGCGGCTGGTCTTCAGCCAACTGCGAAAAACCCCTTCCCAACCGTCATCATTGATGCGAGCCGTCAATTCCGACACATTGTCTACGGGGGTATAACATTCCAACCCGCAGATTTTTCGGAAGTCATTGACCGCATGCGATGCATTGGCCGCACTGCCGCCGACTCCCAAAAAGAAAACGCGTCCGCCCTCTTCGCGAACCTTATTTAGCAAATCAACCAATTCGTCGATCTGCCGGGCTTCCAGACGTTCCAGAATGGCCTTGGCTTCGTTGATGTATTGTTCTGAATAAGACATGTCTTAACCGTTTAATGCCATCAGTTCGGAAGATTGGCGACGATTTTCGCTCCCTCAAAATCAAAGCGGAAAGGCATCCACAAAAGACCTCTCCCCTGCATGGCTTCAATAAATTTCTGCTGACCGCTGGGACAGTAAAACATAAAAAAACCGCCTCCACCCGCTCCCATAATTTTCCCACCGAGAGCCCCTTCCTTCAATGCAAAATTATAGCACTCATCGATAAACGGATCGGAAATCTTGGCCGACATCCGCTTTTTAGTCTGCCAATGGGTGTCCAGCAGCTTTCCAAAGTCGTCCAGTTTCCCTTCCCGCAGCAACCGGCGGGTCTCCAGCCCGATTTCCTTGATCCGGTGCAGAGATTCAATGGTTGGCGAGTGAGCCTGACGGACCTGTTCATCCTGATCGGTCAAAATGTCGGAAGCACTGCGCTCCATGCGGGTATAAAACAAAAGAATATTGCTTTGCAGCTGATTCAAGGTTTCAGAAGAAATCTCAAGCGGCTCGACATGCACCTTACCGTCTTTTTCAAATGTAAGGCAGGTCAGACCGCCGAAAGTCGCCATGTACTGATCCTGCTTGCCGATGGGCTCCTGGAGGAGTTCAATTTCAATGCGGCAGGCTTCTTCCGCCAGCTGTTCGAGGGTGACATATTCCCTTTTGTAACAATGAAGCGCATTGAGAAGTGAAACGGTAAAGGCACTGGAAGATCCGAGACCACAGTTAGCGGGGACATCCGCAATCGAGACCGCCTCCACCCCCCATTTGACATCCATCATCAGAAACGCTTCACGAAAAATACGGTGTTTGATTTTTTCTGCGGTCCGGACGATTTCTGTTTTGGAATACCCCAGGCGGATGCTGTCGTCAAAGCGCTTGTTAATGTTCAGATAAATATACTTATTGATGGCGCCGGCAATCAGAAAACCGCCATGCTGGGAATAATAAGAAGCGAGATCCGTCCCGCCGCCTCCCAGCGACATGCGAACCGGAGCACGACTGATAATCATGAATACAATCCTTTCTTGCTTCTGCGGATCAAGCAGCGTCGGTCTGACGCCAATAATCCAGTATCGTTTGCAGGCTGGCTTCAAGGGATATTTCGGGTTTCCAGCCCAGAGCCTTTAGTTTGTGATTATCGCCGATCTTCACCGGTTCATCCAGCGGCCGCATGCGGGCCGGATCCTGAACCACCCGGACCGGAACACGGCTGAAACCGGTGAGAATTTTGAGCAACTCCTCGATGCGGCAGGAATTTCCCGAGCTCAAATTGTAGGCCTCTCCGGATCGGCCCGATTCTCCCAGCAGCAGCAAAGCACGCACCGCATCCCGGATATCCAGGAAATCCCGCACGGCTTCAAGATTCCCCGTTCCGAGCTCTTCGGCTTTCTTTTTTTCGACGGCCACAATGCCGCGGGAGAAATGCGACGTCACATCCGGAAATTTTCGCGGACCAATCACAAAAAACGGACGAACCCGGATCACCGGCATTTGATAGCGCACAGCATACAACCGGGCCAGATGGTCCACAGCCAGCTTGCTGACGCCATAGGGGCTGGACGGTTCGAGCGGGTCGTCTTCCCGAATGGGCCGCTCGGAAGTCGCATAAATAGCGCTTGAACTGAAAACCACCAGGCGGCAGGGACGGCCGCTTTGCCGCACGGCTTCCAGAAGATTGAGCGTGCCACCCACATTGACGTCAAAGGTACCCGGAGCATCGTCCCAGGAAGGCATCACCAGACTTTGGGCGGCGAGATGAAAAATGACGTCGGGGGCTTCTTTATCGATTAGTTGCCGCAATTTATCGGTCTGGCTTAAATCGGCCTGAACATAGATTGCGCGGCTCGGCGGCGGTTCCCGGCGGGACAGTGCAAAGACACGGCCCTTTTCCTGCAGGGCTTCCACCAGATGCGACCCCATAAAGCCCGAAGCGCCCGTCACCAGATAATTCATGAACGATCCACCTTCATAAAGCGTTTGGTTTTATCCGATTCATAAACCGCAAAGGCCAACCGGAGCGCTTCCAATCCATCGAGTCCGCTGCCGAGGGGGTCACGCTTTTCCCGAATGGCGGCCAGAAATTCTTCCCACTCCGCCGACCATGAGATATCCCGTCCCCGGAATTCCGTCACGTGATCCGCAAACGGGGCTGAAAAGTCCCTTTTCCCCGCAATCAGTTTTTCGGTTCCATAGGAAGCACCCAGCCCTTCGGCCCGCAAATAACCGTCCTTACCAAAGATCTCAAACGAAAATCCGTTTTTCCATTCCGTCAGGCTGGCATGAAGCGAAGCCAGCGCCCCGCGAGTGGACCGGAATATAGCCATCCCGTTATCTTCCATGGGCTGTCCGGTGAAATAAGCCCTCGCCGTCATGCCGCACACTTCGTCTAAATCGCCGAGAAACCAGCGAAAAAGATCAATCGCATGCACCCCCTGTTCGACAAAATGACCTCCGGCGGCCATGGCCGGATCCGCACGCCATTCGTTTTCGTAACCGGGGCGCCCGCAAATCCCGTACCGGCACCGGGCAAATATCGGATCACCGATTTCTCCTGCGGCAACGCGGCGATGCGCTTCATCAACAGCCGGGTGATGGCGATGATTGAAACCGCATTTCAACACCTGTCCCGAATCTTTGGCCGCCGCCGCCATTGTCTGGGCTTCCTGCAGGGTGCGGCTGAGCGGCTTTTCACATAAAACCGGTTTGCCCGCTTTCAGCGCCGCCAGCGTCATGGCTTCATGCAAATGCGGCGGTGTGCACACCACCACGAGGTCCACATCCTTGCGCACCACCGCCTGCTGCCAGTCCGTTCCGGCATCACAGCCGTACGGCTTCGCGGCTTCGGCAGCGGATTCTGCCGTGGATCCGACGACGACTTTCAGCGCCGTTTCTTTGTGGGAATGAATGACAGGCGCCCGACGTGAAAACTGAAGACCGGTTCCGATAATCGCTACGCCTTTTTTCATTTTCCGCTTCCTTGTCCCCGGCCGATGCCGTAATAGGTAAACCCTCGTTCACCCATCTCTCCGGCGTCCAGGAGGTTCGCTGTATCGAAAAAGATGTCGCCGGCCATCACCAGTTTCATTTTTTCATAGTCCAGTTCCCGGTATTCCGGCCAAGGCGTAATCAAAAGAATCGCAGAAGCCCCCACCGCCGCCTCATAGGGATCTTCATGAAATCGAAAACCGGGATAATGTTTGATTTCTTCACGATCCGCATGCGGGTCATGCGCCTGCACACGCACCTGGCGCCGTACCAATTCACCGATAATTTCAAGCGCCACCGACCTTCTCAGCGTACTCGTTCCAGGCTTGTAGGTCAATCCCAGGACCGCGACACAGGTCTGATCCAGATTCGGCAGCCATTTTTCCAGACGCCGCAAAACGCTTTCATTTTGCCGGGCATTGGACTGCCAAAGCCCTTCCAGAAACGGGGTTGGCATACCGGCCTTCTTTCCGAGATTGCGCAAGACCTGCACATCGCGCGCCAGCGTGCCGCCCGAAAAACCCAGCCCGGGAAAAATCATGGCCTTGGGACTGATCCGGGGTTCCCGCCGCAAAACTTTTGCCACTTCGGCGGCGTCGGCGCCGGTTTCATCACACAGATTTCCCAGCTCATTTCCAAAAACAATGCAGGCGGCCAGAAAGGCATTCAACGCATGCTTGGTCATTTCAGCCGTTCTCAAACTCACGCGCGCATAAGAGGTTTCAAAAACAGACAACAGTTGGGCAATGCGATCCAGCGTTTCGGGATCATCCGACCCAATGACGGGAAGCGCCGGTTTGCGGTAAAGATCCAGGGCTTGTCCCAGCCGTAAATTTTCAGGGCTGTACGCCAGTCCAAATTTCGCCTGTGGATGAACCTTCCGCATGCGGTGAATGATCTCTTCACAAGTGCCGACGGGAACCTGGGCGGTCACCAGCAACGAAGCGCTGCGCTGCAAATGGGGCGCCATCGCTTCGATGGTTTGAAACAATTCCGTCAGATCGATCTGATCCTGATCATCCACCGGCGTATCAAAGGTGATAAAAACATACGATGCATGCTTGACGGCGGCCGCCAGATCGGAAATAAAATCCAAGCGTCCAGCCTGCCGGCCTTCCGCAATCAAATCCTCGAGTCCGGGTTCATACAAGGGCGCCCGGCCCTGCCGCAATGCCGCGACGGTCTCCCGCTTCGGGTCATAGGCCGTCACCGAATAACCCGCTTCCGCCAGGCAGGCTGCGGCGACGCACCCCTGATGCCATAAACCTACAACCGCAATTTTGATTTCGGACGTCTTCATGAATGTTTTTCGCCAGCGGTCAGCATGCGCCGGACCGCCAAGCGGACCGCCTCATCCGAATGCCTTGGCGCTTTCCACCCGAGCGCTTTCATCCGCTCCACTGCAATGTGAACCCGGGGCTGGTCCCCGGGCCAGGCGCGAGCCTCTCCCTGCACCCGGATTTTCGCGTCCGGTAATTGCATTTCTTCCGTTACCATTTTGGCAATGGCTAGTACATTCGTCACAGAGTCCGTTCCCAGATTCAAGAGGGCCGTGGGATGCTTTTCATCCAAAACGGCATGCCGAAAGGCATATCCCATCCCCTCAATGCAGTCTTCCACGAGAAAATAATTTTTTTCCTGCCGGCCGTCGCCCAGCACCAGAAGCTCGACGGGATTTTGTTTTAATTTTCGGATAAAATCAAAAATTACGCCATGCGTCATCCGGCCGCCGATAACATTGCCAAACCGGAAAATCCAGGCCCGGATTCCGTAAAGCGCCGCAAAGGCGGAGATAAAAGCTTCCGATCCGATTTTCCCGGCCGCATAAAGCGAAACCGGCAGTAAGGGCCCCGCTTCCTCGGACGCAAAAGCATTATCGCAAAGGTCACCATAAACCGCCCCCGTAGAAGAAAACAGAATCGGCCGGATTTTGTTCGCCCGCATCGCCTCCAGTGTCTGGAATGTTCCCGCAACGCAGTCTTTCAAATCACGCTCCGGGTTCTCGAATCCGCCCGGAATATCCGTATTGGCAGCCAGATGCCAGACAAGATCATGGCCTTTCATGGCCTCCCGGATTTTGGCACTCTCATTGATATCCCCTTCGACAAAGCGGAATGCCTGCACATTCCGGTGTGCCGCCAAATATTCCATCCGCCCGGAAGAGAGATTATCGTAAACCGTCACCTCATAATTTTGGGCCAGCAGCGTGTCGGTGACATGACTTCCGATAAAGCCGGCGCCGCCGGTCAGGAATACTTTTTTGATCGAATCGCCCAGCAGCCGCTCCGTCATGAAACCCGCTTTCCCTGCGATTCCAGAATCTGGCGGATGGTACGCCGGACGGCATCTTCCGAAGAATAACGCGGATTCCAGCCCAGAGAACGAATCTTGTCGATGGCAAGACGGTACTTGGGAATGTCTCCCTTCCAGCCCCGTTCTGTCTTACCGAATTCAAGACGGACATTTTTCAAATGCATTTCTTCAATCACCATTTCCGCAATTTCACGCACGGTGATATACGTTTCACTAGCGACATTAAACAGATTCACCGCGCCACTGGATTTCTCCAAAACAAACAAAAGCGCCGACACCAGATCCTCGACGTGAAGATAAGACTTGCTTTGACTGCCATCGCCTAAAACGGCAAGCTGCGACGGGTCCGTCTTTAACTTACAAATGAAGTCGTAAATCACACCGTGCGTCGGGCGGGGCCCGATAATATTGGCCGGGCGAAGGATCCATGCCTGCAGGCCATAAAGATTGGCATAGGCCCCGATCATTGCTTCACTCGCGAGCTTGGCGGCGCCATACATAGAGCCGGGAATCAGCGGCCCGTAATTTTCGCCGACAAAAGTTTCACCCGTATCGCCGTAAACCCCGCTGCCGGACAAATAGACCAGTTTTCCGATTTTTTCCCGGCGCATGGCTTCCAGCAAATGAAACGTGGCGCGAATCCCTTGCTCAAAATCGAGGCGGGGTTCTTCCATGGCTTTCATGATGTCCGAATTGGCGGCCAGATGCACCACCGTATCATGACCGGCAATGGCTTGTTCGAGCCCGGCCCTATCAAGCAAATCCCCCTGGATAAGCCGGAAAGTACTTTCTTTGCTCCAGGTTTCGAGAAACTCTTTTTTCCCCGAGCTGAAATTGTCAAAAACCGTCACGGCTTGACGGCGCTGCATCAAAGCATCCACCAGGTGGCTGCCGATAAAGCCGGATCCGCCCGTAATAAAAAAGTGATTCATAGCTGTTTTTTCAGAAACCGATTTTCCGGTCGAGGATAAAAAGAGGCCGGTCTTTTGTTTCGTCGTAAATCCGCCCGATGTAAGCCCCCAGAATGGCAAGAAGCAGGGACTGAATAGCCGCCACCCACAAAATCAAAATCGCCAGCAGTGCCGGCACGGCCGGGATGACAAGTCCTGTAAAAGTCTTCGCATAAACCAGCAGGCCCGTCAGCACAAATCCGGCAAAGAAAAAGAAAACGGCCAGCCATCCGGCCAGCCCAAGCAGCCAGTTGGAATAGCAGACCAGCGCATTGATGCCGTTGGATAACGAACCCCAAAGCACGTTGTACTTGGTCTGACCCGCTTGCCGGTCTTCACGGTCAAAAGAAATTCCGGATTGCCGGAAGCCAACGAACGGTACAAGTCCGCGGAAAAAAGCATGATGCTCACGCAGACGCCGCAATTCCTCAATCACCCGGCGGCTCACCAGACGGAAATCTCCGGTATCGGCCGGGATATCCACCGTCGAGATTTTCGACATCAGCCGGTAGCCCCAATGTACCAACTGGCTTTTGACCCAGGGTTCATTCTGATGCCGGCGTGCACGGACGGCATAAACCACGTCGTCTTTATCTTCACGAAATCGGGCAACCATTTCGGGAATCAATTCGGGCGGATCCTGTAAATCCACATCCAGAATGACCGCAGCATCCCCCGTCGCATGAAAAAGACCGGCCAGAATGGCCGGCTGCTGGCCGAAACGCCGGGACATCACAAGTAGTTTGATTCCAGGATATTCCTGCCGGGCTTCCAGAATCACCGTTTCGGTATCATCGGGAGACGGATCCAGAACAAAGAGGATTTCGGGCTCCATGGCATACTGGCTGCGCACGGTTTCAAGCACAGGACGCACACGTTGCAGAAAGGGATGAATACAGGCGGATTCTTTGTAAACCGGAACAACCAGCGACAAGACAGACTTTTTCTGATGCGATTCGCCCATGGCGGCCTCGTTTCCTCGTATTGGGATTTTATAATAAAATCGTCTTTTAACGCCAAAAACTCAAGGGATTATCTTCCGGCGCGGAGGCTAGGCGGAATCCCTTTCAGCGTCTGCAACTTGCTGCCGATAAAAAGGTTCTGATCACTATGAGACATCGAATTCTGCTATTTTTACTGTTATTCTCGGCGGCCTTTCGTTTGTCCGTTCCCGGCGCGATCGCAGCTCCGGATGAGGAAAAAGCCATTATTCTGCAAGCAGGCATTCATTTGGCTCAAACTCAGGATTGGGACAAGGCCCTGCTGGCCGCGGCCGACATTTTCCGTCTTCACCCCCATGACCCGGACGCCTACCAGCTGATGACGCTGGCGCTTTACGAAAAAGGACATTACAACGCTGTCGTCCACCTGGTCCGGGAAGCCGAAATGGCCGGCGTAGAAAGTTTATTTCTTTATCAGAAACAGGCGGAAGCATTTTTCATGCTGAAAGTTTACGAAGCCGCGTTGGAATCTCTGGCCAAACTGGACCGGTTGAAAAAGGTATGATGACCTCTCGTTTCCGAATCGTCCTCGCCGCCGGCTTTTTATTTTTCATTACCGCTTTTTTTGCTCTTCATTTGAAGGAAGTTGTCGCTTCGGGCTCATGGAAATATGTGCTCATGCACAACGATGAATACGGCTACTGGGCATTCACCCGGGGTGCCGCTGAAACACCGGTCAGTGATGGAAATCCCTTTTATTTTGAGCAAAAAGGAGATACCCACACCGTCCCTTTTACAACCACCCTTTTAATCGGGCGTCTCGCCCACTGGCTGCATCTTCCCGTGATGGTTTTCTATCCGGTATGGCATATCCTGATGCCGTTTTTTCTCTGGGCGGTTTTGTTGCTCTGTCTTTACCGGATCTGGGGCTTTCAACTTTACGGCAGCGCTCTGGCCGCTTTAGCCATTCTGGCCAGCACGTTATATATAAGCGGCCCGGCGCAATTCACCTTGTATCGCTTTTCCCGTCCGGGAGATGGTTTATGGATTCTCTATCTCTGGATCTCGATTATCATGAACCGTCCACCACAAGACAGAAAAAGCGCCGCCATTCTGGGCGCCTTAAGTTTTGCGGCCTTCTGGTTTCACCCCTATTACATTCTGGCGGGCATCGTCGTCAGTGCGCTCGAATGCAGCTGGCGCAGCCGGCAGGGCGAGCGAAATGCGACATTAATTTTGGGCGGTATTCTGATCGGCACCGTACTGGCGGCGGCTGCCTATTATTTCTATATCCAGCTCAATATGGGAAGTAATCCGTGGGTTTTTATTACCAACGAAACCCATCCGGGAAGAACTCTCTCTTCTTCGGCCATTCTCCTGTATCTACTGATTCTCTTCCTGGTGTTTTTTTCGCGGCATTGTCTTCGGCAGCCGCGTCTGGACCGGTTCGACCGCCTGCTTCTTTTTCTCTTTCTCATCGAACCGTTGACCGCCCATGCGCACTGGATCCTTCCGGGAAGTTTTCAAATTGCTTCCCACCGCTATTATTTTCTAACACTCGAAATCGCGGCCCTGACCGGATGGTTATTCCAAAAACTTCCAGGTCTGCTTGCCTGGCCGCCATTGGCGGAACGGAAAAGAACCATCGCCCTCATGCTCGCACTCTGGGCTGGCATCCTGATGGCATGGCCGGACACTAATTTCTTTCGTTATTTTCCCGTTCTGGATTCCCATTACGATATGAAGGACAATGCGCAGATTTTGCTGGGTCTTTTTCCGTTAATCCTCTTCAGCGTCACAGCCGCCCTCCAGCTCAAGCATGCGGCTGCGCGCCGGCGTCATTTGGCAGCGGCAGGCGTGGTGCTACTCTGCCTCGGGGGATTCTGGATGCTCCCGTCTCAGGTTCATGATAGTAATACGGATTACCCTTTCGACGGGGCCGTTGAATGGTTTCAGCAGCATGCCGAACCCGATGAAGTCGTTCTCACCATTCCTCCGGACCGGCGCTGGAAGATCAACTATCTGATTCTGCATACTCCGCTGAAAAGCTATTTCAACGCGTGGTATGGTCAAACCCTTTCGGACACGCGCGAAACACGGCTGTACCGCATTCAGTTCTACACGCTGTTACTTCTTGGCTGGCTGGACCGCATTCCCTTGCGCGGCTACGATTCCATAGCAGAAAAACTGCAGCATCTCCGGCTGGATTATCTACTCATCGACAAGCCGAGTTATTTTCAAAGCACCATCGAGAAAAGTCTGGAAGGCTGGCTGACTCCGGTGTATGAAGACGAGAATTGTCTGATCTGGGAAGTCAGAAAAACAGCATCAGCGGGATAGTTCAAGAATTTTCCGGCAGGCTGATTTTAAATCCGGAACGCGGACTTCGGCTTCAACTCCGCAATTATATTCCGCATCAATCAAAATCGTGCGGCAGCCCGCCGCCTCACCGGCAAGTAAATCCACTTCCCGGTCACCGACCATAAACGACCGGCCAAGATCAATCTCATACCGCTGAGCCAGATCCGTGAGCATGCCGGGTGCCGGCTTCCGGCATTTGCAGCCCTCGTGGTCATCATGCGGGCAAACCCGGATTTCGCGAATCATGGCCGCGCCGCCAAGTTCCCGCAAAAGCGAAGCATGCAAAGATTCCAATACCTCCGCCTTCAGTTTTCCGCGTGAAATATCCGGCTGGTTTGTCACGATAAACAACTCAAATCCGGCGGACTTTATTTCCGCCACCGCAGCAGCCGCCTCCGGAACCATGTCGAATTCCTCCAGAGAGCGCGGCGAATAAGCCTTTCCTTCGCGGACAAGGGCCCGGACCAGCACGCCATCACGGTCAAAAAAGACAGCACGCTTTTTCATGCAGGCTTCCGGATCAGATTTTTTTCCAGACACCAGTTCACGGCGCGCCGGTAACCCTCTCGAAATTCAACGGTGGGCTGGTACCCCAGCTCTTTCTCGGCCTTTTCGATCCGGCAGGCAATGTTTTTATCCGACTCTCCCACCAGATGAGGCAGCATCCAATAAAAATCAGCCGCGGCAATCATGAGATCCATCCCTTCTGCGACGCGGGCCATCCAGCGCGGCAGATGAACAAGACGCACCCGGACTTCCAGCGCATCCGCCATCGCCTCGACAATTTGCCGGAGTGTGGGGATAACGCGGTCGGCAATGTAATAAGTCTGCCCCACGGCTTCCGAACGGACCAGGGCGAGATGGATTCCCTGAACCAGATGATCGATATAAGTCAAACTGCGCAGATTATCGCCGGAGCCGAATACCGGAAAACGTCCGGTCTGGACCCGTTCAAAGATTCGGACATGCCTTTCAGGCACCGGCGGCCCGTAAAACATGGCCGGTCGCAAGATCACGGTTTCCATCCGTCCTGACTGCGCCATGCGCTCCACTTCCTGTTCCCCCTCATATTTGCTTCTTCCATAGTGACTTCCCGGTCGGCAGGGCGCCGCTTCCGAGAGTTCATGCCCACGCCCCGCACAAAATCCCTGGGCAGCGTTCGAGCTGATGTAGACAAAGCGCCGGACAGATTGACGCGCTGCCGCTTGGAGCATATGCCGGGTTCCATCCCGGTTGATCCGGTAGAAATCGCGGTTGCGACGCACGTGAAGCACACCGGCCGCATGCACCACGGCATCCACGCCGCGAAGCGCCGGCTCCAGAGAACCGGGGTCCAGAATATTGCCGTATACGGTTTCAACCGAATAATGTTCTGAT
>CAZGID010000006.1:0-28898 GCA_964526065.1 uncultured bacterium | reverse complement strand
TTATCAGGGAGCGATCGACAGTGTCCCGAGTGTCGATCCGGATGATATCCCCGGTGCAGAAAATTATGTTCGTGATGCGCTGGAAGCCACGCTTGCCGGAGAACCGGTCGAGACGGCGTCCACTCAGGCTTATGGCTGCTCAGTAAAATATTAATCGAAGACAAAAAAAGGGCGTCCCTTATTCGGGGGCGCCCTTTTTATTTGGAAAAATTTACGGAATCAGTTTGAACTGCTTCAGTGAATCCTTGAGCTTCGGCAGCAGGTCCGAACTCTCGTGGTAAGGAAGAATGCGCTGACGGGGCAGACTCTTCATTGCATCCACGCTGATGTTGTCCGGGCAGTACGCAAAAACCGGGATGGAAGCCGTCGATCCCGCCTGAAGCTCCCGGTAAATTCGAACCGAATCAAATTTTTCCGCCTCTTCCCAGAACTGAATCACGACCACAGTGGGGCTCGTTTTTTTTGCAAGCTCCAAAGCGTGACTTTCATCCACCGCAGCATGCACTTTAAATCCCAGAGATTCGAGTGACTCCCGCACCTTGCCGGTGATATAAGGTTCCACGCCGGCCAGCACGGCTGACGTTCCTCGCTCGCCGGACGCCGCCGGCTCACTTCCCTGCGCCTTTTTATTGCGGGGTCCGAGAATGCGGGCGATGCCTTCCAGCAAATCCTGGGCTTCGACCGGTTTCGGGAGAGAAAACTCCACGTAGCCTTCAAACAGGCTTCGCATGTTGGGCTTGGCTGTAATCACAATTACCGGAATGTTGCGGAATTCGGCCGGCATCGCTTCATCCCGCAGCTTCTGAACCATTTCATAGCCGGTCATACGCGGCATCAAATTATCGAGCAAAATCAAATCGGGTTTTTCTTTGGCAATCCGCTCCAGGCCCTCAAGCCCGTCTTTGGCGGCCACCACCTGATACCCGCTGTTTTCAAGCCGGTTTTTCAGGAGCTGCACGATTTCTTTTTCATCATCAATGACAAGAATTTTATCTGGCATAGCCACTCTCTTTCTATAATTACCGGGATTGCCCGCCCACGGTCATGACTTCCACAAAATTATTTTCTCCTACTTTCATCTGAATATGAAGCCCTTCTTTCAGATCTTCCAGCCCCCCTATCCGAAGCACGCCCTCTTCGGGATCGACCAGCACGGCTTCATCCCGGATTCCGGCCAGGCGGATGCGAACTCCCTCCGGCATTTCTTGAATTCCGGCAACAATATCAGCTACAACCTCATCCTGGTCATCCTCGGGGGTCGCCGGCAAAAGCACACTGGGTTCCGGAACCGGATAACTGAGACTTTTGGGAATTACCGCTTCCTGCGGTTCTTCTTTCTTTCCGTCTCCGCCGGCACCACCCGGAGGAGGCGCCTGTCCGGCCGCTTCGGCCATCTGCTGGGCTTCTTCAGGCGACGGCTGATTCGGCGGATCGCGCTGAGCGACTTCTTCTTTGGCCTCCTGAACTTCCTCGGGAAGCTCGGGAGTTTCCGGCAGGCCCGCCGGCGGCGGCGGCGCTTCTTCTTCAAGCAAATTCCGGAGGGATTCCGGAACGCCTGTACGCGGATCATCCGGATCCGGCATCGCCGCCAGGGCCTCTTTTCTTTTTTGGGCCAGCGTTCCCGTCAACAATATCTTTTGCCCGACCGCCAGTTCCCGCGCTGGCAGATGAATTTGAACCTGCGTGGCCCGGCTGACAATAAATTCCTCTTTTTTATCATCCTCCGTCGCCACGGTCATTTCATAATGATTGTAATCATAAGCGCGGATTTTTTTAATGACCCCGCTGATCATGGGCGCCGCTTCCTGAGCATGAACCGAAATCACGGGAGCCATCCCCATAAAAATCAGGGAAAGAAAAAAACAACGGAGGACTTTCGACGGTCTAAACATAGAGGGCTTCGGCCGTCCTGACAATTCCCGGCTGCGGCTGGGAAGACTGCTCTTTTTGCTCCTGGCGGGATGATTCCGGGGAGGCGATTTTTTCTTTCTGAAGGCGCATTTCTTCATACGATAAATGCTGTTCCAGATGGGAATCGCCTTCACCATGATTTCCGTGCGCACGGGCATCCGGCAGCTGCCCGCTGACAAAGGCCAGACTCAAAATAATCATCCCATAAATAAGCTTCATGGATTCATTGTAGGACAGCGCCTTTTTCGGTGCAAGCCTTTCCCTAAGGGGTTTCAGGAAGTGAGATACTGACGGAGATATTGAAAAGGCCGGGTCAGACGCCCCTCCTGGCAGAGAACCGCGTTGCGGATCTCGACAGGCAAGGCATGGTGGCGGGTAATGTCGGTAATGCCATGGCTGGCCATTTGATAAACATGGTCCCGGATCATGGCGCTGAATTCCCCAGAAGCATCCGCCGGAAATTCCGAAGGCAAATTGTCGACGGCCATCACCGCCACGCCATCACTTGAGGGATCATCACGTAGCCGGCCGGATTCGGAATCATAAACAAACAGCGGATGTTTAGGGGTCGTCACGCGTTTTGTAATTTCAATGGCTCCTTCCAGATCGCAGGTAAGATCGGCAATTAAGGTCAAACGGTTTTCCGGCTGGGCGCAAAGGTCCCGGATCATGGGCTTCGTCACTAGACGCGGGTAGCGGGCATCCCAGTAGCTGGCATGCACCAGAAGTGTCAGATACGGCAGATATCGCCCCAGATTGCTTTCAAAACGTTCCGGATGCCGCAGGTATTCTTCGAAATAAAACCCGCCGCCATCGCGCGCCCGGAATTTCTCCTCCCGCGTGAAAACACATTTGTAAATTCCGCCACGCCGGCCTTTCTTTTGCTGCATGAAATCCGCCAGATCACGGGGGTGAATTTCAAGCGGACGGAAAATATCGAGTACTTCCTGGGCGCCCTGCGATACATTTCCATGCCCGGTAATTCCGATCACAAACGGCGAGACGGCTTCGGACAAGCCGCCGTTTTTTCGTATCAGCTGCGCCGTCCCGCGCAAATGCTCTTTTGCCTTTTCCCAGTTGCCGTACTGCAGACAATTCCGGACGCTCGTCAAAACGGTTTTGACGCCCCGCGCCTGCATGCGATGGCCGGCCAGATGCAAGGCATCCACCATGCCGCAAATTCCCGCAAAGCGGCCGAAGAAAACCGTCCGGGTACCACCGCGGTCGCGGATGTACTCGTAATCGACCAGCGTAATCTTTTTTTCAAGGAAGGCTTTCAACAACGGCCGGTTATAGGCCTGGCCTTTTGCCGTGTGGGAGAAAACGCAATAGATCCGGTTTGGGAGCAACGCTCGCTTTTCCGGCTCTTTGATGCCGAGGATCAATGAAGCCCGCTGCAACCGGTCGACCAGCCGTCCCCCGGCTTTTTTATAAGCGGCATCCGGGAAAATGCGGGCGACACTGCTTTCGACTTCTACTTCGATACCACGCCGGCGGAGCCAGGCTACATGCTCAGGAACCAGCGGAGCCCGCCGCTCCCAGGCGTATTTTCGTTCAGCCAGAATCCCGGCAATCAGAGGAGGTCTCATGCGGTCTTTGGGGGCTTCCTCGATGGTAACAAAGGCCTTCGGGTCCAGTTTGTTGGACATCTCGAGAATACGCGGCAAATGACGCCGCGCGGTCACAATGTTCAGAATAAAAACGGTTCCAGATTTTCCTTCGGCTTCCACCAGCGTTGCTCCATAGCCGGCTTCCCGCACGGCGGCCGCCAGAGCCGGCCCTTTGGTGCTGGAAATAATTTTAATATTCACATAGCCGAGCGACAACCCGTTGACGACTGTCAGCCCGCACAACGTCCCGGCCGCAAATCCGCCGCTGTAGCTAAGAATATAAACCCAATGATTCAATGCGGAAACCACTTTTGTAATGGCCACGACCCAGATGGTAATTTCCACAAATCCGACCAGAGCTGCGGACACACGCATATTCCGCATAATGAGTACGGTTCGGATGGTTCCGAGTGTCACGTCGGTCACACGCAAAACGAAAATAAAGAGGGAATTGAACAGAATCAGATTCATTAAGGGGAATGATAGACGGTCTGGCCGGAATGGGAATCCGGCCAGACCCGACAGAAGAGAAAATCAGGAATGCGAAGAATTAACCTGCGGCGCCGCGTTCAGCACATGAATGGCGTGCGCCTTCCAGCCGCCCCGGGCACCGTCCTGCACCGCGTCCACAGAAACCCGCGTTCCCGCCTCCAGCTGTGCCAGCGTTTCCACTCCGATCAAGGAAAGATCGAAGGCCGGTGATACGGTGAAGTCATAATCCACCGGAACCCGGGATTCCACGCCGAAAAGCCAAAGCCGGTTGAGCGGTTCTTCAAAATAAAGGACATAGCCCTGAAATTTTTCCATTGAGTTTAATTCCTCGATTTCTTCAGTTGAATTTTAGTAACCGTAATCTTGATCGTAATTCTGATTCATTTCATCCTGGGTTTGATCCCAGGAATCATTTTCCCAGGCACTGTCGTATTCCGAATCACTGCCGTAAGCATCTCCGGCATATTCATCCGAGCCGGCGTCGTCATAGACCATTTCGGAACTGGAATGTTCATGCATTCCGTGTCCCTCTCCGGCAAAGGCCGTCTGCGAAAAAAACACCACCATCACGACAACCGAAAGCCAAACAATATTTCTCATGTTCCCTCCTTTAAATATTCTCTTATGGGAATAAGGGAATATATTCTGGTTAAAAAAAAGGGGCCGTCAAGACAATTCATGCCCCGGAGCGGACCCGCTTCAAACGGGAAAGATCCCCACGACAGACGGCGGTGGGACGGATCATCCGGACCAGGTCCGACACCAGCGCTCCCGCCGGCCGGCTGCGAACCGCGTGGTAAAAGACATGCATGCCTTGCCGGCGGTCCGTGACCAGCCCCAGCTCCCGCAGCCGCGCCAGATGCTTGGACAAACTGGGCTGGGCAACGCGGAGAATCCGGGCCATCTCGCCGACGGTCAGGGACCGGACGGAAAGAAGGTAAAGCACCCGTAACCGGGTGTCTTCGCCCAGCGCTTTCAAAAGCAATCGTAGAGATTTAAGATCCATGTCGACTCATCTGTATCATGCGGGTTTCATTGCCGTCAAGCCGGAGAAACCGGGATGCCGCCTGCCGGATGATTGAAAAATGTCTTTACGGCTTTTCCATCGTGAAAAGCAAAAAGCACGTGGGCTTCAAAACCGTTTCCCACAAAAAAATTACCGCCGCGATCCAGCGCAATAAAACCAATGCGCAGATTATGCTGCCGGGCATGACGGACCACTTCCGACCCCGCCTCTTCCAGCGGAAGACCGCTTTCGACCCGGATCACGATGCGGGCCGCGACCGCCCGGTTCACGATATGTTCTCCGCGCCCTGTACACGAGACTCCGCAAACGCGTGAAGCATAATTACCGGCCACCGTGGCGCTGTCGGCTACACGGCCCGGAATCTCATTCCCCAAGCCTCCGGTCGATGTGGCCGCCACAATCCGGCCGCGCTTGTCGAGCGCCACGGCCCCGACAGTTCCGCTCTTTTTTATGCCCGATTTTTTCATCAATTCGCGAATGCGGTGTTCAGTGACGGGATCAAAATGCTCCATTTTGTGCTGACGCGCATAGGCCGTTGCCTCGTTCCCGCATAAAACCGCATAACGGCTGCGGGCCAGCAAGTTCGCCACCTGCACCGGATTTTTCACATTGCGGATATTAATGACGCCTGAAAATTTCTGGTCTGCCATCAGGGCGGCCGACATGCGCACTTCGCCGTCCCGCTGCAATTTGGAGCCAACACCAGCATTAAAAATAGGATGATCCTCCATCCGCGTCACCGCATCCAGAACGGCTTCATGCGCCGATTTTCGCTTCAAAACGCGGAAAGAAACGGCCGCAACTTCCCGCAGGGCATCATGATACTGCCGGCGGGAAAACGCCCGGCTTTCAAAAATACCGGCGCCCCCGTGGATAATTAATCTGGGCTGGAAAGACTTTAAAATAGGCATCGATTTCCGCTTATTGAACGGCTATAATTGGTCGCTTTTTTAGCGGTAATTCCCGGCTCAAGCCGGAAAGAAGGCGTGTTATGAAGAAGATCAAGGCGGGAATCACGTTCCCCAGCGCCGCCCTTTGCCTCACCCGAAGACTGGTCCGCTACTACCACCCCTTCCCTGACAGGGTCCCCCGCAATGGCGACGTGGTCTACGGAGAAGTGATTCACATCGGCGAGCATTCAAGCCTCGAAAATAAGTCGGCTCGCATTCACATGATCCATAACGGAACTCCCGGAATTTTCGTTTTTGGGAACCGGTATGCCCCGGATTACTATGAGGGATTTGTGCCCGACCATGCCTCGGATACGGCCGATCTTCTGGCCCGGTCGGGAATCATCGGCATCGTCAAAAACAAAAATGCGCTGCGCAAAGATCCCACCCGCATCCGCATTCTGGGTTATGTCTGCGACGAAAATGAACGCGTTCTTAATACCCGCGAACATCCCATTGCCGCGCCGAAACAAACCGTAAAAAAATTTCCACGATCGCCGCTGATTCTGATCTGCGGCACGTCGATGAATTCAGGCAAAAGCGTTGCGGCAGCTGCCTGCTGCCGGGCGCTGTCGACTTCCGGCTTCCATGTGCGCGCCACCAAAGTAACCGGCACCGCGAGCCTGAAAGACATTCTGCATATGAATGATGCCGGCGCCATTCACTACGCCGATTTCACTTATCTGGGATACCCGTCCACCTACGGCCTTCCCGAGCGGGAGATGGTGGAAATCTTTAACAAGCTGGATCTGCGGTATGCGAATAATCCAAAAAATTACTGGGTGGTTGAATTCGCGGACGGCATCATCCAGCGTGAAACAGCGCTCCTGCTGCAACACCCGGAAGTGCGCCGGCGCATTCACCGGCTGATTTTTTGCGCGCGGGATGCCTTTGGCGCCATCGGCGGGATTCGCGTTCTCAAAGAAAAATTCGACCTGGTTCCTGATGCCATCTCAGGCATCTGCTCCAGTTCACCGCTTCATTTACAGGAAGTGGCCGCTTTTACAGAAATCCCCGCCTTCAACAGCTTCCAGCCGGATGTGTCGTCGCTGCTTCAAATCCTGATCCACCCGGAGGCCGCGGAAGAAAAGTCTGCCGTCGCGGCTCCGCGTCCTTCAAAATAAGAACAGATTAATCCAGGTCGTCCGAATCCTCCCGCCGGGGATTCTTTTCTTTTTCTTCAGCCGAAAGCCCGGCATCTTCTTCCAGCACTTCTTCGGGCGGATTCATATCCGATTCCGTGTCGAAATACCAGCCGTCTCCGGATTCAAAATTGGAAGATTGTTCGGGATCCATGTATTTTTTAACCCGTCCCATAAGAACCTCCTTTAATTTCTGCGTGATCGTATGGGGAGTTATACTTCCAGACTTCCGCGCTGTCCCTCCGCAAATCCCCTGTTTAAGGGTCAGGGTCTGCCTGTATCCGGACTCAATTTTTTGAAGGGGAAATTTTTCCAGGAAGTAATCAGGAAAGGAAATGAAACAAGTGCGGCAAAAGGGGCGATCCAGGCGCCGATCACAACCATCAGCCCGAAACGCTGAGTCGGAGGGAAATTGGAGAGGCCGAAAATTCCGAAACCGCTGCCGATGACTAAAGCCGTATACAACACGGGACGCCAGAGACGCGCCGTGGCCTTCTTCCAGCTTTTCCAGGCCAGCTTTTGCTGCTTGTTATAGCGCCGGACCATGATCAGCATGTGAATCATGGAATCCACACCGACGGCGATGGAAATGTTGGCCGCCGGCGCGGCAATGACATCCAGCGGAAGGCGCAGCCAGCCCATCAACCCGAGAATGCCCGCCGGAATCATCACCAGACTGGCCAGCATGGACAGCGAAATGCGGATGGAGCGGCTGAGAAACCAGCCCATCGAAACAAACATCACCATCAGCAAGGACAACCCTTGAAACAGGCTGATCGTCACGAGCCGGGACAGATGCCCCTGCAGGCTGTAGACACCGCCCACCAAAAAAGGCCAAAGCCCCTGCTGCCGCACCATGCTTTCCAGTTCACCGATAATTTCAAGGCGCGACTTTTCCCGGCCGGATTCCCGCATGCGTAAAAGAATCAGCGCTTTGGTCCGGTCGCCGGTTACAAAAAAACGCGCGATATTGCCGAAGCGGTCCGTTTCCAGAAGCGACGTAAGCCACTCCATCGTCAGAAGCCGCGCAATCCAGTTCTGTTCAGCCTGCGCAATGATGAACGGCAGTGATACAGCCCCTCCCGCTTCTGGGTGCTTTTCCAGTTTCAGCGTTACATCCCAAAGGGCCTCATAGCCCTTACGCGTGGTGAATTTCTGATAGGCGGGATCGTGCACGACCATAGAAAGCGGACTGCTGCCACCGTTTTGATCGATATACTCCAGGCCCTTTCGAAGCTCCGTTCCCTTTTTAAAATAGGCCAACAGACTGGGATCTGTATTTAATCGAAACGCTCCCGCTCCGAGAGCGAGCAGGGCCAAAAATCCAAATAGAAAAACGCGGCCGTGACGCCGATAAAAAAACGGTTCGATTTTTCTTTCCGCCTCCTCCGTTTTGGCGCTTGCTTTTCCGGGACGCCGGCGGTCCAGATGAACGGGAAAAACCAGATAGGCCAGAACCAGCGCGACCAGTGTGCCCACCGCACCGGCCGCCCCCAGCTGACGCAAGGGCGCGGCTTTGACCAGAAGCAGGCTCAAAAAGCCCAGAAACGTGGTTAACATGCTCCAGAATGAGGCGTGAAATGTCAGCCCCATGGCCGCCAGGGCGGGGTGCCGGTCTTCATCCTTTTGTTCTTCCAGCGCATACTTCCAGTTAAAGGTCAAAAAAATGATGTGCGACAAAGTCAGTACAAACACAATGGTCGATAGATTTGCCGTCAATGGGCCAGTCACCACACCAAAAAGCTGGGTCAAAATCAAGGTCCACATGCTGGCCGACACGCAGGAGGCGAACATCCCCCACAAAATCGTAATCGAACGAAAAATAATCAAAAGCAGCACACCAAAAATCAAAAACGCCGCCACGCTGAAGGTCTTCAAATCCCGCAGCAAATATCGCTGAAGTAAAACGATAATATAAGGTTCTCCCGAAATAATGATGTCAAAGTCCGGGGCCTGGTAACGTGCCATAATCGCCTCGACTTTTTCAATCATGGCTTCGCGGTTTCCGCGTTTCACGAACGCCGACATCAAGGTGGACTTGCCGTCGCCGGCAATCAAAATGCGCGACCATAAAGGCCCTTCCTGCGCGGCCTTCACGCTACCCGGCCCGCCGCGCGGCACTGAAATAACATCGATCATTTCCGGCAGCTTCGCCAGGTCATTTGAAAAATCGGTCAGTTTATTGAGATAAGCTTCGGAATGGATGGGGCCTTTGACACCAAAAACCAGCTGCGGGTCCTGCGGAAAAAAAGAAAGAATCTTTTTCTCTTCCTGCATTTGCGGATCATCACTGGAAAAAAAGAAATTTTCGCCGATTTCCGGCTTCAGGCTGACGGTCGAAAAGAAAAGAACCGCGGTAAGAAAAACAAAGAGGATGCCGAAAAGCGGGGCGAACCGGAACACCAGCCGGCGCCCGGCAAAAGAAAAAGCAAGCTGCCAGTCAAAAAAGCGCGCTATCCAGCCGGTTCCGTCCAGGTGGGTCATAAGTTCTTCATTATGCCAGATTTTCGGCCAAAAAGAACCCTGTTCCCCGTAATCAGGGTTTTCCCGGCACAAACTTGAGTCTTCTCCGGAATTTGCCCGCCGGAAGAATCTCTTATGATGCTGGTAAAGCCTGGAGAAAGAAAGGAAGGTCCGTATGGCTCAACAAAAAGCGTTTCTCAGTGACATTCAGGAAATCCGCAAACGGGCACGGCAGCACATGGAACAGGGACCCGTGACCGAAAGTTATGAAGCCGACCGGGAAACCATATTGAAACTGCTTAATGAAGTCCTGGCCACCGAGCTGGTTTGCACACTTCGTTATAAGCGCCACTATTATATGGCGCAGGGCATTCACGCCGAATCGGTACGGAAAGAGTTTCAGGAACATGCCACGCAGGAGCAAGAACATGCCGATCAAGTGGCCGAACGCATCACCCAGTTGGGCGGTGAACCGGATTTTAATCCGCAGGGGCTGGCGGCCAAAAGCCATTCCGAATATGTGGAAGGTGAATCCCTGATGGATATGGTCAAGGAAGATCTGGTTGCCGAAAGAATTGCGATTGAATCCTATGCCGAGATTGTCCGCTTCATCGGCGACAAGGATCCAACCACGCGGCGGCTTCTCGAGTCGATTCTGGCCACCGAAGAAGAACATGCGGACGATATGGCCAATATTATGGCCACGCTCGACCCGACTCAGGCGCCGGATTAACGCATCTTCAATAACTTTCGAAACACGGCAGCCACGGCCAGGAGCAGACCGAACACCGTCACCACCGCCGCCCCGGTCGGCAGATCGGCGGCATAGGAAATCCCCAATCCTCCGGCGCTGGCTGCCATTCCGAACATCCAGCCAAAAATCAGGCGCGCATTCCAGCTGCGGAAAAAAAGAGCCGAGGCCACCGCAGGGATAATCAAGAAGCTGAAAACCAGCAGGATCCCGGCCACCTCCACGGAGCTGGTCACCACCATGCCGAATGTACCATAAAAAAGAAGATCCCAAAGGCGCACCTGAATGCCCTCCGCCGCCGCTTTGGCCCGGTTCGATGAAATCTGAAAAAAGCGCTGCCGCCATTTCCAGTGAATGGCACCGATAATGGAATACAGCAGCGCAATTTTGAGTAAAGCGGCGGAATCAACGAGCAGAATATTGCCGATCAGCATATGTCGAATATGCTCATCCCCTTCCGGGGCCTCATGCAGAACCAGAATCGCCAGCGCTGCCGCGACCACATAGATAATCCCGACAAGCGCTTCTTGCGGAACCGACCGGCGGGGAGGCCGCACCATGACGAGCAGAACCGCCCCGGCAAGCGTGGCTCCGAGTGAAATGAAATAGGCCGCCACCCCATGCATATCAAATCCCAGAAAAAATGCAGCCGCGGCACCCAGCGCGGCGATCTGGGCCAGCGACAAATCTACAAAGATCACTTCGCGCTGCAAAATATGCATCCCCAGATACGCATGAATGCCCGTCAAAATGACGCAAGCCAGAAACGGCTTGCTCATCAACCATAAAAAGTCCATTAACTTTCTCCTTTCCCGGGGCTCTGGAATCCTTCTGCCAGCGCCTGGATATTCCAGTCCATCATCCGGATATAATCCCCGGTCCCTTTTCTCCCGCCGGGGAACTGAAGCATTTTCACCACCCTGCCGCCCGCTTCCCGTACGAGTTTTTCCGATGTGCGCGATTCATAATAAGGTTCCGTAATGACAACCCGAATCTCTTTTTCTTTCATTCGCCGCATCAAGTCGGCAAGATGCCGGGCCGTGGGCGGAATACCGGGCTTGGTTTCAATTTCGCCCGCCGCTTCCAGGCCGAACTGTTTTGCAAAATAAATCCAGTTGCGATGATAACTGATGAATGGCTGTCCGTGATACGGTTTCAGAGCCGCGCGCCAACGAACCAGAGCGGCTTCGATACGCTGCGTTAGTTCGGCGGCGCGGACTTCAAGTTCCGCGCGCCGGCCCGGCATTTGCTTGGCCAGACCCGTCATAATATTTTCAATCATCCGTACGGCATTTTCCGGATCGGTCCAGTAATGCGGATTTCCGCCGGGGTGGACATCGCCTTCAATCCGGCTGACTTTTACCGGCTTTTCCAGAATTTCGATTCCCAGGGAAGTATCCACGGAACCGTCCGGCTCAAACAATTGACGGTTTCCCCCCGCATGCAAAAGCGCCGCCAGCCAGGGTTCGGCCTGCACCCCATGATGCACCAGCAAATCCGCTTTCTTCACCTTGAGCACATCCACCGGGGTCGGTTCGATCGTGTGCAGATCGCGGCGGGGCGAAGCGACGGTATGAATTTCCACATAGGGGCCTGCGATTTCTTCCGTCAGCGAAGCCAGCAAAGATGTCGTCGCCACCACGCGGAGTTTTTCCTCTCCGGCCTGAACCGCGCCGGAGAGGAAAAGAAAACCGATTAAAAATGCCAGCGCCCGCTTCATTGCACCGGGTGCTGATGAGCACCGATCAAAAAGTTGGCTTGCAGATAGATGGCGTCGTCAGAACGTGCATCGGCCGAAGCCGGATCGGTATGCGAGTATTGGATGCGGAACTGGGCAAACTCACTTTGCCAGAACGTGAAGTATGGCGAGATGGCCGTCGTCCGTCCGTGTTCATCTGCCACATCAAGCGGCTCCAGATAATCGAAACGGATGCCCGCGCTGAACCGCTTCGAGAAGCGATAATCCAGCAGGGTATAAAGACCCCAGGGATCATCATTGATGTGCACCAGATTGCCACGCCGCTGCCAGTAAATTTCATTCTGGAATTTCAGTTTCCGCTCTTCCGGTAAATGCCAGAGAAACGTCGCATCTGCACCGAAAACCCGAACGCCGTATTTGTCACGGCCGTCTTCGACCTGCACCGTCACGACTTCTCCGTTGTCGTCAATCATCGAAAACTGCGGCGGATTCTCATCGCCAAAAAGCGTGGTCCAGCCCAGCTCCAGACTGGTGTTTTCGGAGGTTTCAAAAAATGTTTTGGCATGCACGTTAAAAATAGGGCGGCGCGAAACGCCGGAAAAACTGTTGCCGTTATTTCCGCGCAACACTTCACCGCTGATTTCCAGCGGTACATCCCAGGGATTCGGAACCATATTCTGCAGACGGATGCCTGAAGAAGAGAGCCCCTCTTCTCCAAAGAAATCCTGAATCACCAGCGGATAATCCACCGTATCGAGCTGATGCAGATGCAGCAGATTCTGCTTTCCGATCTTGGAGCGAAACTTACCGATCTGGCCCTGAAATCCCCAAGGAAGACCCCAATGGGAATAATACGCTTCTTCAATGTCCACATTCTGCTCTTCCAGATTGTCGTTGAAGGCAATAATGGCATCGAGCCTCGAATACGGGTCCACGTACTGCGCAAAGCTGACTTCCAGCTCCTTGAGCGCAATCGTATCGCGCCCTTCCCCGTCTTCTTCGCTTTCCGTCAAATGCGCCTGCACCGTGCCGACCACCCCGATGTCCGGATTGAATCCCTGTGTCAGCCCCTGCAGCTTCGTACCTTTCGCACTCGCCGCCGGCGCCGCCGGAACCGGCGTCCCGTCTTCCAGCGCATTAATCCGAACGGTTTGCTGACGGATCACTTCGTTCTGAGATTCAACTGTCTGCTTCAGATCCGCCACCGAAGACTGCAACTCACGGACCAGTTCCATAAGCTGCCCCATTTCAGGCGGCAGGGTTTCCGCCGCGGCAACAAAAGGCTTTGCCGCCATGATCCAAATCCATAAACAAGAAAAAATAAATAGAGAACGAGAACGCATACGCCATTCCTCCTCAAAAAAATAAAATGCCGAATTTTAGGAAAAAAAGATCAAGCGAGAGAGAGAATAGCCGGAGGGGCGCGCAAATGAATGGAAGTGAGATTCCAGGACGGAATCTGCGGATGGAAATCCGGAATGGAAAAGGTGGGAAAAGAAACAAAGAGAAGAAACAAAAAAACCGCAGCCAGATAGAGCTGGGCCGCCAGAAGACAGGCCATACAATTGGCTTCCCCCGCGGCGTCCGGTTCCATGATATGTTCCAGAAAATGGAACGAGAACGCGAGAAAGCAAATCAGGCAAAACAAAGCCAGCCACCGGCTCCAGTGGCGGGAGCGTCCGGAACGGCCGCGGAAAAAGGAATGCAGGGTCTGAATCATGCGCACAGCATAGTCACAAGATTATCAGGCGTCAACTCAAAAGCCGTTTCTCAAGCCAATGACCGCCCCTCAAAGCCAGCCACGTCAAAAGGGCAAGACCGGCCCCCAGCACATACCGGTCAAGCGCGATGCACATGCCGATGGCCGATGAAACCAGAAGCGAGGCCGCGGTGGTGAGCCCCTCGACCTTTTCCCGCCCCTGACGAATAATCGTTCCGGCGCCGATGAAGCTAATCCCGATGACGACGGCATGAATGATCCGGGTCGGATCGGCCTCCACAGCTCCTTCTCCGGATTTCAGATCATATTGCTGCAATAAAAAGGATCCCAGAAAGACAAAGGCGGCCGAAGCTCCCGCTACCAGCATGTGGGTGCGGAATCCGGCCGCCTTGCCGGCCATTTCGCGATCCAGACCAATGACGGCCGCCAGCACCATGGCAAGCCCAACTTTAAAGATCATGATGCCCTGTTGAGCATCCAGAAAGTCCATGCCCTCATTTTGTAAGAAGCCCGCTTGAGAAACCAGCGGCAAAAGGCTGAAATCCGCGTCGGGGGAACGGTACGAACAGGGGCTTGCATTCTGGAGGACGAACAACGACAATATCCCTTTTATTATGAGCAAATACCTCAATCTGGACATCCAGCCCCAGCCTGACGACACGACATGCGGCCCTACCTGCCTGCATGCCATCTATGATTACTTCGAAGACCGCCTGCCGATGGCACGCGTCATCCGCGAAGTGCGGGCTTTAAAAGAAGGCGGCACGCTGGCTGTTTTGCTCGCCAGCCACGCGCTTCGCCGTGGTTATGCGGCCACAATTTACACGTACAATCTGCAATTATTCGATCCCAGCTGGTTTGAAACGGGGGCCTGTATCCCCGATAAAATCCGCGAACAGATGCGCATCAAGAAAAGCAAAAAACTGCAGACGGCCTCGCAGGCTTATCTGGAATTTTTCAAACTGGGCGGCAAGGTGCTTTACGAAGATTTATCCGAGTCGCTGATCCGCCGTTATCTGAACCGCTCGATCCCGATTCTTACGGGACTCAGCTCGACTTACCTCTACCAGGCCATTCGGGAATTCGGGCCGGAATGTGAAGAGGACGATATTCGCGGCGAACCTCAGGGACATTTTGTGGTGCTGTCCGGCTATAACGGAAAAAACAAAACCATCCGCGTGGCCGACCCGATGAATCCGAATCCCTTTTCTCCGCAGCAGCAATATTCAGTTCCGATTGAACGGCTCATTGGCGCCATTTTACTCGGCATTGTGACTTATGATGCCAACCTGCTGATCCTTGAACCTCTGAAGAAAGAGAAGAAGGGTTAAACATGCCGACCCTTGTTATTGTTCGTAATCCTGGCGACTGGCCGATTCATATTCCCGGCGTGGAAGTGGTTTCCTCCCGAGAATATCTCATGAACCCGCATTACGCGCGGCTGCGGCACGTCAAAGCCTTCAACCTTTGCCGCTCATACGGCTATCAGTCAAACGGCTACTATGTTTCGCTTCTGGCGGCAGCCCGCGGCCATCGCCCGCTGCCGGACATCAGCACCCTTCAGGACATCCGCTCGACCAGTATCCGGCGGGTCATCACCGAAGATCTGGACCGCCTCATCCAGGCACGGCTCAAGGACATCCACTCCGCCAGCTTCGAGCTGAGTATTTATTTCGGAAGAAATATGGCGCATAAGTATGACAGTCTTTCCCAGATGCTTTTCAACATGTTCCCGGCGCCGCTTCTGCGGGCTTATTTTGTGTTCAAAAAAGACTGGGAACTGCGCCGGATTATTCCTATTTCCGCCAGTGAAATTCCGGAAAGTCACCGGGCTTTTGTGATTGAACAGGCCCGGATTTATTTTCGGAAAAAGAAAGCGCCGGCCAAACGCACGGCCGCCTCTTTTGATCTGGCCATTCTTTACAATCCGAAAGAAAAGCATGCGCCTTCGAATCGCCGGGCCCTGGCCCGCTTCCGCAAAGCGGCGCAGGCCGTGGGCATGCGGCCGGAATTCATTACCCGGGATGATTATGGCCGTATCGCGGAATTCGATGGACTGTTCATCCGCACCACAACGCAGGTCAATCACTACACTTATCAGTTCGCACGGCGCGCGGAAGCGGAAGGCCTCGCCGTCATCGACGATCCGGAATCCATTATTCGCTGTACGAATAAGGTTTTTCTGACCGAAGCGCTGAAAAAAAGACACATTCCGATTCCGCGAACTTTCATCCTGAACCGCGAACAGCTGGAAGAAGCGGCCCGGCGCATGCCGCTGCCCTGCGTTCTGAAAATGCCGGACAGCGCTTTTTCAAAAGGCGTCCTGAAAGTCCATGACCGCGAATCTTTTTTCAAGGAAGCACGCCGTTTTCTGGAAGAGTCGGATTTAATTGTGGCTCAGGAATTTATTCCGACAGATTTTGACTGGCGTATCGGCGTGCTCGACAACCGGCCTCTTTATGCCTGCAAATACCACATGGTCCGGGATCACTGGCAGATTCTCAAGAAAGCCTCTTCCGGCCGTCTGATTGCGGGAAAAGTGGAAACGCTTCCGCTCCGTCAGGTGCCGGATGAAGTGCTGCGTGTGGCCGTGGAATCTTCCCGCACCATCGGTAAAGGCTTTTACGGAGTTGATATCAAACAGACCGACAAGCGCATCGTCGTGATCGAAGTCAATGACAACCCCAGCATTGACGCCGGTTATGAAGACCGCCTGATGCAGGATAAGCTCTATCTCAAAATCATGCGTTCTCTGCGCAAACGGATTGAACGTTTAAAAGAAGGCCGGTCGCTTTAATGCCCACGCTGCATCTGTTTGAAGGCTTCGGAATCGAGCTCGAATACAAAATTGTTTCGCAAAGCAATCTGGCAGTCCTGCCCATATCGGACCAGCTTCTGAAAAAGGCGGCAGGCGAATGGACCAATGACTTTGAAGACGGCCCGGCCAGCTGGGGCAATGAGCTGGTGCTGCATGTGATGGAAATTCGCAATACCGATCCGTTGCCCATCGACGGACTGGAGGCGATCTTTACGGCCTCCATCGCGCATCTCAACCGGCTGGCCGCGGAAGCCGGCGGCCGTCTGATGCCGACCGGCATGCATCCCTGGATGATTCCGGCGGATGAAACAAAGCTGTGGCCGCATGAGTACCATGAGGTCTACCGGACTTTCGACCGGATCTTCAATTGCCGACGCCACGGATGGGCCAATCTGGAAAGCTGCCAGATCAATCTGCCGTTTGCCAATGACGAAGAATTTTCGCGGCTGCACGCCGCCGTCCGAATGATTTTGCCGCTATTACCTGCCCTCGCGGCTTCCACACCGCTCGTCGAAGGAAAAACCACGGGCATTTTGGATAATCGCCTGCACGCCTACCGCGACAATTCGCGGCTCGTGCCCTCGATCGCCGGACGCTGCATTCCGGAACCGGTTTATTCGCGGCAGGCTTACCAAAAGGAAATTCTGGAAAAAATTTATGGCGATATCCGCCCGCACGATCCCGAAAAAATTTTACAATATGAATGGCTAAATGCACGGGGCGCCATTGCCCGCTTTGACCGGAGTGCCATTGAGGTACGAATCCTCGACATGCAGGAATGCCCGGCCGCGGATCTAGCCGTTGTGGAAACGGTGATCGCCGTCCTGAAACAAATGACCGCAGGAAAATGGTGCCCCACCGAAATCCAGCAGGCCTGGACAATCGATGATCTGGAAACTTTGCTGCTGGACACGATTCGCTCGGGCGAAGCCTCCGTCATCCGGAATCCCGCTTATCTGGAAGCCTTCGGCCTGCCGGGCTCCCGGCCGCTCCCGGCGGGTGAAATCTGGCAGCACCTTCTCGCATCCCTTCCGCCGGCTGCCTCGGACGAAGAAGTCCGGCGGCGTAAAACCGCCCGCACCGTGCTCGAATCCGGGTCGCTTTCCCGCCGGATTCTGACGGCATTACAGCAAGGCACACCGCTGCAGGCGATCTATGAAGAACTTTGCAACTGCCTCGACGAGGGACGACTGTTTCGTGCGAAGGTTTGAACTGATTCTCAGCTGCGAGCATGCGTCGAATCGCATTCCAGCCTTCCTGAAAAAATATTTTTCAGCTTCGATTCTCAAAACCCATCGCGCCATCGATTTCGGCGCTCTGGAACTGGCCGGCCGCCTGCAGAAACATTTTTCCGTTCCCTGTTTTACGGGAGAATGGTCGCGGCTGGTCACCGATCTCAACCGCTCTCCTCATCATCCACAGGTAATCAGCGAATTCCTGAAATCCCGTCCGGAAGTTTCACGCCCGGATTTGCTCGCCCGGTTTTATACCCCTTACCGCAGCGCCGCCACGCGGCGAATCGGTCAGGCCCTGAGGCGGAAGCGGCCAGTGCTCCACCTCTCGGTTCACAGCTTTACGCCGGCGCTCCACGGAAAGATCCGCCAGACCGACATCGGGCTGCTCTACGATCCGGCGCGCCAACAGGAAAAAGATTTTTGCCGCCGATGGAAGTCCCTCCTTGCCCAAACCGCACCGGAATGGCGCGTTCGCTACAATTATCCCTATCGCGGCGCCTCGGATGCCTTCACAACAACCTTGCGTCATCACTTCGGTATGCGTTATCTTGGGGTAGAAATCGAAATCAATCAAAAATATGTTCTAAAACCGGACCGGCGCTGGAAAGCCCTTCAGCAAACGCTGATTCACTCTCTGGAGCGTGCCCTGGCATGAAACATCTGAAGTTACCGGAAGCCTTTCGTTCGAGCCTGGAGGCCTCCTGGAAAGAAGGGATTCCGGCCAATATGATGTTGGTTCTGGTTGATTACTACCTGATTCCCTTTGCTCTGTTTCTGGGCGCCACCCCGCTGGAAATCGGTTTTTTGATTGCCATTCCGCATTTATGCGGTTCGCTCTTTCAACTGATCGCCGTTTCCGCTGTGCGCCTGGCCGGAAGCCGCCTCAAATTATTGATTACGGGTGCCAAAATCCAGGGCGCCCTTTTTATTCCCGCCGCCCTGCTGGTCTTTCTTCCTTTTACCGGCAAGGTATCCATACTGATTTTTCTGATGGCGATTTTCCGGATTCTGGCAAATTTGATCGGAACGGCCTGGGGCAGTCTCATCAGCGAGTACCTGCCGCCGGAATTGCGCGGCCGCTTTCTGGGCTGGCGCTCCCGCGTCGCCGGTCTGGCAGGAATTTTTGCCCTGCTGGCCGCCGGCTGTCTGCTTTTTCTCTTCCGCCACATTTCAACGGGGCTGGGATTCTTTGTCCTGTTTACTCTCATTGCCGCCGCGCGCTTTATTTCGGCGAGTTACTTTGCCAAGATGCAGGACTTGCCCTATGAAGAAAAACCGGAAAGCAGATTTACGTTCGTCATGTTTATCCGTCAGTTCCGCAGCAGCAATTTTGTCCGTTTTGTTCTTTATGTTGCGAGTATTACGTTTGCCACCCAGCTGGCGGCGCCTTATTTCAGCGTGCATATGCTCCGCAATCTCGGTTTGAATTACCTGGAATACACAACGGTTCATCTGGCTTCCGTGCTGGCCGGGCTGGTTGCCTTTCCTATCTGGGGCCATATCGCCGATCGGGCCGGCAATGCGCGCGTGCTGAAAGTAACCAGTTTATTAATCCCGATTATCCCGCTGCTCTGGCTGGCCGTCCGGGATTTTCATTATTTAATTTTTATCGAACTGGCAGCCGGGTTTGTCTGGGGCGGATTCAATCTTTGCACGGCTAATTTTGTCTTTGATGCCGTGACCCCGCAAAAAAGGATTCGCTGCCTGGGCTACTTCAATTTAATCAATGGCGTTGCCGTATTTCTCGGCGCGTCGCTCGGCGGATTTCTGGCCGAACGTCTTCCGCCGGTTCTCGGATTCCGGCTGTTCACTCTCTTCGCCCTATCGGGCTTACTGCGCATGGCCGCCCATTTTCTTCTGGCCAGAAAATTTCATGAAGTCCGTTCTCCTGTCGAACGGGTTTCCCATCTGGATCTTTTCTTCAGCGTGCTGGGTCTGCGTCCGCTGGCCGGACGCAATCAGGAATAGTTCAAAAGCTGGCACGCCGGTTGCTTATATTCTTCCTCAGATGAGGCCGGTTCGAGGATTCGTGCCGGCATCTGCAACATTTACGTAGCTGATTCACAAAATGGTGAGGGAAGGAGTCTGGAATGAAAAAAATCGAGTGTCTGATCTCTCCACGTAAATTCGGAGAGCTGGAGACAGAACTGAGAGCTTTCGGCATTCACGGCATGACGGTCAGTGATGTCCGGGGTTTCGGACGGGAGCAAACCCGGCCCGAGTCGTTTCTCTTCGTTACCAAAACCAA
Organism: uncultured bacterium; assembly: GCA_964526065.1. GTDB lineage: Bacteria > Omnitrophota > Omnitrophia > Omnitrophales > Aquincolibacteriaceae > CAZGID01. Next base: position 8,832 of record CAZGID010000006.1, on the reverse strand, counting down.
GGTGGAAATTTACTGTTCGGATGAAGATGCCGAAGCCTTAACAGAGCTGATCGCCCGCGTTTGCCGGACGGGAAAACTGGGTGATGGAAAAATTGCCGTGCTGGATGTTCTGGACTTAATCCGCGTGCGCACCGGAGAGCGCGGGGCCCTGGCGCTTTAACCCGAAGTCAGTTTGCAGACATTCTCAATCAGGGCCTGCATATCGAAGGGTTTACACATATAACAGTTGGCCCCGATAACACGGCCTACGATCTGATCCACCGTAGAATCTTTTGCCGTCAGCATCAGAATCGGCGTACGCGACAGCTCCTCATCATCGCCTTCCCGAATGGCTTTACAGACTTCTTCTCCCGGCAATTCGGGAAGCATTAAATCCAGCACCAGAATATCCGGGCGAATTTTTCGGGCCATTTCAAGACCCCGCAATCCGTCCTGTGCGATTTCCACATCATAACCGGCCTGCCGCAGTCGAAAGCTCACCGCTTTGGCAATATCGTTCTCGTCTTCAACAAGAAGTACTTTCTTCCGCCCGGTCCGCCGCGTGACTTTTCTTTCCGATTTATCCTGATACAACCGGCGGTCCGCATGCTGAAACATCTCCTTTGAATCGACCATTTTTTCATCCCATCCTGCCGCTCCCGCACTTACCGACATCGCAAATGTTTCTCCCCCGATTTCCATTTTTTCCGCCTCCAGTTCCTTCTTGAACCGTTCCAGGGTCTTGAAAGTCGCAGCCTCTTCCGTTTGAGGCAAAATCACGGCAAATTCGTCGCCTCCATAACGCACCAGAATATCGGACTCGCGGAATATCCGGCGCATTACATCGGCAATTTTTTTGAGAAGCAGGTCGCCCGCATGGTGCCCGTGCCGGTCATTCACGGTTTTTAAATGATCGGCATCGAGAAGAGCCAGCGAAAATTTCTCTTCATAGCGCCGCGCCAGATTAAAAAAAACCTCCATCTGCTGATGAAAAAACCGGGCATTATACAGCCCGGTTAATGCATCGCGGACTGAACGGTCCTCATAATGACGGCGCCGCCGGATGGCCGATTCGATCCGTGCCAACAGTTCGTCCATTTGAAAGGGCTTAGTAACATAATCCGCCGCACCCAGATTCAATCCCTGAATCTTGGCGGCAACACTGTCGCGAGCACTCAGAAAAATCACCGGAATATCGGATAAAACAGAGTCTTCTTCCAGCCGTGCCTTCAACTGCATTCCGTCCAGGTGTGGCATCATCACATCCAGCAGAATGATATCCGGAAGAATTTCACCTGCCCGTACCAGCCCTTCCAGAGGATTCTGAAAAGAAAAAACCTGATAACCGGCATCACTAAGCCGGCGGATGAGAACTTTTAAAATATCGATTTCATCATCAATGATCAGGATAGTGCCTTTAGGCGGCATGATTCGTCTCTTTCTTTAAAGTAAAATAAAAGGTGGATCCCCTTCCCCATTCGGACTTAACCCCAATTTCTCCCTGATGCTGTTCAATAATTTTTTTTGAAATGGCGAGCCCCAGACCGCTACCGCCGCCTTCGCGCTTGCCATCAAGCTGCACAAAACTCTCAAACAGCTTGGGTAAGTCCTCGGTCCGGATGCCGCGCCCCTCATCCTGCACTTCGGCATAAATTCCGTCTTCCAGGTTTTGGGAACGCAGCGTAATTATCCCCCGCTCGCTATAATGGATGGCGTTGTGCAGCAAATTGGTGACGACCTGCGTCAAGCGGTCCCGATCCAGCCGGATGCGGGGTAAATTTTTTTCGAGCCGTGTATGAATTTGAAGTCCCTTCCGGCGGGCAACGGGTCGAAAGCCTTCCGCCACTTCTTGAAGCACGTCGTTTAAACATGCCTCTTCCAGCCGGAATTGCATACGTCCCGATTCGAGCTTCTGAAAATCCAGAACATCATTAATAAGGCGGCCGAGCCGCTCGACATTTCGAACGGCCGTCTTTAAAAAATCTTCCTGATCGGCGGTCAGCGGGCCAGCCGAACCGTCGTGAATAATCCCCAGGCTTTCCTTGATGGCCGTCAGCGGCGTCCGGAGTTCATGGGAAACCATGGAAGTAAATTCGGATTTGATGGCGGCAAGCCGCAGGATTTCCTTATTCGCCCGCTCCAGGCGAAGATTGGCTTCCTGCTGCCGCACAAACTGTTCACGCAAACGCTGAAGAATGAAACTAACGATAAAGAAAATGCCGAAGCGGACAATCCCGTTCCAGTACAGCAACGCCGGGTGACTGTAACTCTGGGTGAGCGCATCCGAAATGAGCCAGAGAAAGCCGCCGGCTGCCGCCGCGCTGTAACTCCACACCGGCCCCAGATACCAGGCGGTCAACATCACCGGAATCAGGTAAAGAATTGAAGTCGCCAATTCCGGCCCGGTGATATAGTCAAAAAAGGCAACCAGAATCAGGAAAGCCGCATTCGCGAGAAGATAATAGACTTTCCGGAAAATTGCTTTCAGAAATGGCTCCTCAGGCCTGCAGATCCCCCGAAACGGTACTGGTGACAGGCGTAATTAAAAGTGTAAATGGAAAGAAGATAAACCACCACGAAAATGTATCGGAATGTACGATCCGGACTGTAGTGGCTCCTTCCAAACGCGCCTTCTTGGTAAATTCGTCGACATTCTTTTCCAGGCTGGCATTGCCAAGAAAAGGCACTTTGCCGAAGAAAAGGTGCACGCCACCCCGCCAGTGCCGCATGTGAGCTAGCGGTGTTCCGTCAGGCGTCTGTACCTGATTCCACTCCCGGGCGACGGAAGTTGAACTGCAGCCACTCAATCCCAGGGTCACAATGAGTAAAAGAGAAATCCATCCACGGTTTTTCATGTTCGGCTCCTTCCAGCTGAATTCCCTGTACCTTAGCGGTCCAGGCAGGCAGGAAGAATCCGTCAAACGACCGTCTCTGTGTCTGGGAAAACCTGAATTTTAACGACGGGCGGCCTTTTGCCGCATCGCCTGGTAGGCTTGCAGGGCCCGGCGCCGGGCCAAGGTCGGGTCCACATAAGGCAGGGCATACTGTTTTGGCAGAGACGAAATCCCTGCCTGTTTTAAAACGGCCACGGGCGCCTGCCAGGGCTGATGGATCCACTTATCCGGCAGCCGGGAAAGTGCAGGAATCCAGCGGCGGACATACGTTCCTTGCGGGTCCCATTTTTCGCCCTGTTTGACCGGATTAAAAATACGAAAATAAGGCGCGGCATCGGCACCGGACCCGGCCGCCCACTGCCAGCCAAATGTGTTATTACCCAGATCCGCGTCGACCAGCGTATCCCAGAACCAGCGGGCCCCTTCCTGCCATGGAATCAGCAAATCCTTAACCAGATAAGAAGCGACAATCATCCGGACACGGTTCGGCATCGAGCCGGTTTTCCAGAGATGCCGCATCCCCGCATCCACAAGCGGAATTCCGGTTTTTCCTTTCTGCCACCGGCGCATAGCTTTCCGGTCCTGAACCCAGGCGAAATGATCAAACTCCGGCCGCAGGTTCCGAACCGGTGTTTGAGGAAAATGAACGAGCAGGTGCCAGGCAAAATCACGCCATAAAAGCTGCCGCGAGAAAGCTTCGCTTCCCTTCCCCCGGCTCGCCGCATGCCAGACGCGCCGCGGGCTCACTTCACCAAAATGTAGCGCAGGCGACAGGCCGGAAGCGCCATCTTCGGCAAATGTATCCCGCGCCGCAGCGTAGGCGGCCAACCGATGCTTGAGAAAAAGCGCCAGCCTTTTTTGAGCGGCGGCTTCGCCCGGATGCCACGCGGCTTCAAGCCCGGCCGTCCACGGATGCCGGGGATGTAAATCCAGTTGCTCCAGCGGCACGGAAGCGGGAAAACGGGCGGGGGATAAAATTTTTGACGGCGCAGACCGGGGCAACGGAACTTCCTTCCGCCGGCAGGCCGCGGCAAACGGCGTAAACACCCGGTACGGGCTTCCGGACTGGTTTCGAATTGTGGACGGTTCGAAAAGCAGAAAAGACGAAAGCATTTGCATCTCAACGCCGCGCGGCAAATGCGCTTTCAAATCTTTCTGAATCTTTTGCCAGGCAGGCTCATAACGGGTATGACAAAAGATGGAACAAGCCTTCGTTTCATGAATTAATTTCTGGATTTCACCGATCCAGTTCCCCTGACGCAGAATGAGCCGGCTTCCTTTCGCTTTCAGCACGCCGGACAAAGCCTGAAGCGAGTGATGAAGCCACCAGCGGCTGGCACCGCCCGGCGCCCATTCTTTTTCTCCGTCCGGGGCATGAATATAAACCGGAATCACGGGCTTTTTCGTTTGTACGGCAGCCAACAGCGCCGGATGGTCGTCCAGACGCAAGTCGAGCCCGAACACGACCAGAACCGGAGAGGAATCAGACATGATTACGAAGCATCAATTCGCGAGGATGCGGATTGAGGTAAATCTGATCTTCAAGATACGTAATTTTTTCACGCCGGGCATAATGCTGCATCAGCGTCACGGGCACAATGAGCGGCACCAGCCCGCGGCGGTAGTCCCGGATGGCAGTTTCGATATCGCGGCGCGCCGCATCCGGCACCGAACCTCTCAAAAAACCCAGCATATGCTGCAGCACGTTCTGATGCCGCGCCGGTGTTGCCGGCCGCTTCAATGCGGTCATCAAGGCTTCTGCATATTGTTTTTTAAGCTGCCCGGCAGGCACCTTTTTAGCCTGGGCCACCAGGCGGCCGAGCGCCGCATAAGCGCGCGGGTCATGCGCCAGAAGCAAATATTTATGCCGGGTGTGAAACTCGACCAGACGACCGACTGTAAAACGCCGTTGCAGTTGTTGTAAACGATGAAAGGCAAATATCCGCGTAATAAAATTTTCTCTCAACTGCGGATCATTCAGACGGCCTTCCTCTTCCACCGGCAGCCAGGGCATCTGCCGGCAAAGCGCCGCTGCAAACAAACCCCGTCCGCTCAACTCCGGAGGTTTGCCCGGTCCAGGATACACCGGAACCCGTTCGACACCACAGCTAGGCGAGCGCTTCTTGAAAATATAACCGGATAAGTCGAGGTGGGAAATCTCCCGAACGCGGCGAAGCGCATAACGGTTCATCACCGAGGTCCAATCGCGGCCGCTGCGGGTGCCAATCATGCGGGGATTTTCGGGTTTACCGGTCAACTGGACCGTTTCGCGGGGAACGCCCATCCCGGCTTCGACTTCGGGACAGACCGGAACCCATTCAAAATAAAGACCGAGGAGATCGACAACAAAAGGATCGCGTTTATGCCCGCCATCCCAGCGCACCTGTTCACCGAGAAGGCAGCTGCTGACGCCGATCCGGATTTTATCTACCATTCCTTCTTCTTTTTGTCGTAATCCGGGTCCTCTTCATCTACATAAGCGTCTTCTTCGGAATCGTCATCCGAATCCACATAGGCCTCTTCGGGTTCGAATTCCTCACCACACAAATCACAAAAACCTTCTGCTGCAACTGCTTCTTCGATTTCTTCGGAACAATAGGGACAGCGATGCATGCCGCCTCCTCCTTTAAATAAGATTAAAAAACCGTTCGTAGGCGCGAATCATACCAAATCATACCCGCTGCGAGGAAAAAAAATCAAGGAGAGTCCGTACTGGTTTTGATGAAGAAACCAGCCGGGATGCCGATCTTCCCTGTAACGAAAGGAATGCCATGGACGTGATTTCACACCGCGGGGCCTGTCTGGAATATCCGGAAAACACCCTGGCTGCATTTGAACGCGCAGTCGAAATTGGCGTGGATGCGCTTGAAACCGACCTGCTGCTGACCCGGGACGGCCGCATGGTGCTTCGCCACGATGATTTGATCGAATGGAATAGCGCGTGGCATTATGTCCGCGACCTTTCATCCGCCGAACTGCGGCAAATGGATATGGGCGGGGGTCACGGCCTGCTTTTTTTTGAGGACTTTCTGGATCGCTTTGAGGGAAAACTTCCGCTTTTACTCGACTTAAAATGCCCGGGTCTGGGAGACGCCCTTGTTCATTTTTTTGCTTCCCGCGGCCGGCCCCGGAACATCCATTTCACCTCTTTTATCCATGATGAAATCAAGCAGCTGGTTCAGGCCTTTCCGGACTGTGGCCATTCCATTGTCCTGGCCGCTCTGCCGATCGAATTCAAACCGCTTTTTGATTCCACCGGCGCCCGCGAAATCAGCCTGTTTCGCGGCTACCTGACACAGCAAACCGTCGAAACGCTGCACCGGCATCAGATTGGAGTACGGGTCTATCCCGTCAATCTGCTGTGGGAAGCGCAAAAACTAAAAGAATGGAAAGTCGCCGGCATTTTCACGGACGATCCTGCGGCCCTCCAGTCCCTGCGCCGTTAACAGCCGCTTAAATTGCGTATTCCATGCAATTACCGCTTTTTTCACCCGAAGCGGTGGCAATCTCATGCAGCGGCTTCTCTCTGCATCGCTCTGCCTGGCGGTAAAGCCAGGCGAGGTGCGGCGTCATAAAAAAGGGATCAGCCGCATCCTCGTTCAGTGTTGCCGTAACCTTTGAAAACGCATCACAGTTGCGTTGAAAAAATTTCCTTGCCTTGTCGATTGTTTTCATGAAATGATCTCCTTGGGACTTATTCCGGAAGCGGCACTTCCGGTCCCGCCATGCCTCTTCTACATTTGTATTTTCGGTCAATTACTTCCTGAAGGGTATCCGACCTAAGTCGGAATCATATGCGCTTAAAAGGCTGGCACATTTTATTTCTCGGGCTGGGCGGCGGATTTCTCTATGGGCTGGCGCAGTGGTATCTGGATTCCCAGGCAACCGACGGCCGGCAGCCCTGGCCCCTCATCCATTCCCTGTTCGACTGGGCCATCCCCGTCATCCTGGGGCTTGTCATCGCCGGCGGATTCCGGATTTACCGCCGTCAAAAAGAGCTGAATACCCGGCTCTCTACAGAAATATCAAAATTCCGCTCGCGTTTACTGACGAACACCTTCGCCTCTTTCATCATGCATGAAATCCGCAATCCTATTCACAATCTGAGTGCCGCGCTGGAAGCTTTGAATCCTAAACTGGAGTCGCCCGAAAAAGAAATCATTGAACGGAATATGGACCGTCTGGCCCGCATCACCGGACAGTTAAAACAAATGCCGGTACTCTCCGATGATATCAACGTTTCGCAAGAGGTGCGGTTATGGGTGTGGGGCCCCGACTTCATCAAGAATTGCGTAATTCCCGGGCTGAAGCAGCTCCTGCTGAAATATGATTTCCAGTTTCCACGAGCGGTCGTTCGCATCCATCCCCTCTTGCTAGAACAGTGTTTTACGATCCTGCTCGATAATGCCATCCATGCCGCTTCAGCCGGTGACGCTTCGCGCTCGTTTATTCAGATTTCAGGCAAAATCCTCTCTGAATCCAGCCAGGTTCATATCACTTTCCGGAATTCGGGGCGGCTGTTCCCGGAGGAAGTGTTAAAAGCCGCGGGCCGATATATCGTAAAAAGCGATGGCGGATCGGGCATGGGACTGGTGCTTGTCCGCGATACGGTTCGCCAGGCCGGCGGCGATCTTGAAATCCGCAATCAAGACGGTACGGCAGAAGCGGTTCTGATCATTCCCGGAACTCAAAAATGAACATCGCCTATATCGAAGACGATCAGGACTCTCTCAATATTTTTGCATCGCGCCTGCGCCAGGACGGTTTCACCTGTGATCTTTTTCGTTCTGCCGAAGACTTCATCGCCAAAGTGGAACCCGGCTCCTACGACGTAATCATCGCCGACATTCGACTTCCGGGGATCAGCGGAGTGGAGATGATCGCGCGTCTGCGAGCCGATGGGATTCTGACTCCCTGTGTTCTTATCACCGCTTTTAACAGCCTTGAATACGCCCGGGCGGCGTTGAATGCCAGCGCCAATTACTTACTGGAGAAACCCTTCACGTATCAAACGTTGGTTAAAACGATTCAAAAAATTACCACGTCCAGTTTGTCGGTGGGTTATTGCGTGGACCGCGGACTTGCGTCTCTAAAATTGACCCGGCGTGAAATGGAAGTGGCCCGTTTGCTGCTTAAAGGGTTGACCAATCATGAAATTGCCGAAGCCAGCGGCATTTCAGAAAAAACCGTAAAGCAATACATCACCCAAATCTTCATCAAAGCCGGCGTCGGCAGCCGCAGCGAATTTTTTTCCAGCATTTTCCCCGTTTAACTGTCAGGTTCCACCCCACCGGCAAGGGCTCCGTTTCTCCACAAAAGATTTTCGCATTTCCGGAGTGCCTTCTACTCAATATCGTGTAAGGTTAGTCTGTTTTTGTTCAGCTGATTTTTAACAATCCGGCTTTCATGATTTCAGACGCATCCCACATTCCAAACGGCGCACATCTTCAGACCGACCTTTGCATTATCGGGGGCGGCGCGGCCGGTATCAGTCTGGCCCGGGAATTTGCTCCCACGGGGAAAAAGGTCATTATCCTGGAAAGCGGAGGCCAGACCAAAGAACCCGCCATTCAATCGCTGTACGAGGGAAAAAGCATCGGCCTTCCCTATGATCTGAGCGGCAGCCGCTCCCGGTTTCTGGGCGGCAGCACCAATTGCTGGTGGGGGAACTGCCGGCCGCTCGAGGCCATGGATTTCGAGAAACGCAGCTGGGTGCCGAACAGCGGCTGGCCGATGGACAAAACATCTTTAATCCCCTATTACCTGCGGGCCTCCCGTATCGCCAAGCTGGGCGCTTATGAAGACTTTGAAATGGCCGGCGCGAAAGATGATATTGCCTACCCGGCTCTGAAGTTTGAAAGCGGCAATCTCGAAACAAAATTTTTCCATGAAAGCCAGGCCCTGCGTTTCCGTGAAGTCTACGGACCGGAACTGGCCCGGGCGAAAAATGTCGATGTTT
>CAZGID010000005.1:16327-29175 GCA_964526065.1 uncultured bacterium | reverse complement strand
TTCCATATGGATCCGGCCCGGCCGCATAGGGTTGCATGGAACCGAATGCGTCCAACACTTCCGGAAATACTTCAGCGTCCAGCGCCGCCAGCCAGACATGGCCCGCTTCATCACCCAAGGTCTCCACCACATGCCGCTCCAGCCGCTCTTCGACCTGCCTCGCTGCGGTACGGACCACCTCTTCTTCATCCAGAACCGCCAGCTTAATCTTCTTGAATACCTCCCGCAGTCCATCCGGATCGGATAATCGCACTCCCACTTCGCCGACTCCCTCCACGGCCGACCGGCGCAAAGCGGCGGGTGTCGCGCGGGAGTTCGCATCGAAAGGACGCATTTGCGCGCCGATCAATGGAAGCACCTCTCGCCAGATCGCCTGAAGCATGGCTTCTGCCTGCTCCGGAACCAGCGCTGCCAGCTTCGCCTCGAGTTTTTCCTGCAATTGACGGCTCTGTGCCAGATCATGCTTCTGGAGCAGTGCACGCCCGGCAAGCACGGCCTTCAATGCCTCGCGGATCAGCGGCACTTCGTCAATCGCAAATGAATCGACAGCCACATGGATCACCGAGAGGGCAAATTCCCGGGCACTCATGACATCCATCACCAATGCCGTCCATTTTTTCCGGTAGATTTCGATCAGCCGGCGCCGGCCTTCGCCCGGCGCATACAACGCCTCAATTCTTTCCGCATTCCGCCCGAGCAGTTTCTTGAAACGGTCATAATCCGAACCGGGGTCGGAGCGGATCAGCCGGGCATAAGTTTTTTCCATCAATTCGGCATGCCGGCCGGTTAATTTCGACAAAACCCGATCGACCGATTTGATGCGATCATATCCCTCAAAAGATTCCTGCCGGTCCAGCCAGCCGGTCAGGACCCGGGCATAAATCGATTCAATGCGCTGCGTTCCCTCAAGCTCTCCCAGAAGATTTTTGATTTCATCTTCAGAGGGTCCGGCCAGCAAACGAGCATCTTCCATTGTGGCGTAGTAGGGGTGCAGCATCGAAGGAATCAACCGCGTCTCCAGCGCTTCTTCGTAAGCGGCCGCTGTACGACGGCGTCCTTCTGCCGGATCCAGAGCCGCAATTCTCGCTTCGATGACTTCCAGATCCTTTCGCGCCTCGGCAATCGCTTCCTTATGAAGAGAATGACTCGAATCTTCTCGCAGCGGATACAGGGCGTCAAAAAAATCGGGAAATGTTTCCAAATAAGCGTCTCTTAACAAAGCGGCGGCACGGTCCGCATCGCCGGCCAGCGCGGTCACTTTCGCTTCGAGTTCCGCAAGAATCTGCCGCATGCGGCCGCGCTGCTGCTCGCGCACACCCGCATCGCTGGTAACAAATCGATTCACTTGCCGGAGCGCCGTGGTTTTCAAGCCCTCCCGGTAAGCCGCCAGAATGTATTCATCGCCATCGGGCAGGCGCGCCAGAATCCGGCTTTCCAGGGCTTCTATGGCCCGCCTGGATTCGGCCGGAATTTCGTCCATGGAATCGGAAAGATGAAAAATCAGTAAGGGAAGCACGAGGCGGGCCAGCTCTTCTTCATAGCCCTCCGGCAGGGTTTCCATTTGTTCGATCACGCTGCGCAACACATTTTCACGTCTCGCACTCATGAAATAACCGGCGTGATATTCATCCAGGCGATTCAGCATTTTCGCCAAAGCCCGCGGCATGCTCGCTGACTGGTAACGACGGCCTTTCGCCCGGGCCGCAGCTTCGGGGCCGCCCAGCTCACCAATTCTATTTTCGATAAAGAGAACAAAATATTGCATGCGATCGGGATGGACGGCCGCCTGCCGCTGAAGCTGTGCGTCATAGACCAGATTGGGAAGCACGAACAAATAGACTTCCGCAATTTCCCGGTCCGCTGAATCCGGAAGAACTTCCCGCAGCCGGGCTTCAATGGCAGACAATTCATTCTTCAGCGATTGTTCGACCGGCGGCGAAAACGTCTGCTCCCTGATTTTTTCGAAGACCTGGCGCAAGGCCTGAAGCAATTCCTCCTGAGTCATTTCTTCCAGGGCTTTGGGCGCTTGCTCGTCGCGGGCTTCCGGGCGATCGGATCCTTTGGGAAGAATATAAACATTCCGGAAAGCATAAGACCGGGGAACGGTATTCCAATGCAGTGTTTGCGGCAGCACGGTCTGTTCATAGCCGGCCCGCTGAACCGCCCGCACCATCGGCCGCCGGTTGCTGAGCACATTCGGATCCACCGGCAGATACGCCTCCTCAAATTTCCCTTTCCGGGCGATCTCCTGCAGTGTCTTCTCGACATCCGCATAGAATTCGTCCGCATTGACGCCTACCAGAAATTCGGTGGAAGGATCGACAAAAATGACGGCGAGGTACGGAACCCCTTTCCGCTCAAAACGCAAAAGCCCGGCATAGCCGACGGCCTTGCCCCGGCTTTTGTCGGCAATTTCGAGCAGAAAGAAATTTCGCCGGTTCCAGAGCTTCAGGTCTTCGGCGATGCAGATTCCGGAACACAGCGCATAAAGTCCGTGCGGCGCGCCTTTCACAATCCGGTATTCCAGTTCAATCGCCGGGGCGCCCGCCGTATCCAGCGCCTCGTACTTCCCCATTTCCCGGCGGATTTGCTGCAAGGGCGCCGAAAAGAGTTCGCGCGCCACAAGCGCCGTCGAAAGCGGCTGCTCCAGATACGCCTCCAGAATCGCCGCAGCGGGATGGCCGTCAAAAGCCGGCAGCAGTTTGTCGCGAATATCTTCGGACCGGAAGGGGCTGATAATGCTTCGAACCGATTCCTCTTTCTGTTCCTCCCCGCGCGTGTCCTGTTCCCAGAGCTGCCGAATATTCTTTTCCAGCCGGGCGGTTAGCGCTTCTTCCATTACGCTATCCCCATGCGTTTGCAAACGCTTCAGCGATTCATCGGATTGCAGCGCGGCCTTGATGAATCGCCGGTAATTGTCCGGATCCAGAAACAGATTTTCCAGCAAGACAAGGTCGGCATATTCTCCCCCCTGCAGGGCTCCCATCTGCACGCGGAAGGTATCATCGGCCGCGGCATGGCCGAAAAGCGCGTCCAGCGCCCGCTCCCGCATCTCCGGATTCTTACGGTCTTGTAAATAAGCAGCCAGTTGTTTCGCGAAAGCCTCCCGGGACAGATACGCCGAGGGTTCGGACTGAATGCGCGCCTGAAGGGCTAATATTTTTCCTTCCGGATCCGCCTGCTTGCCCGCCCTTAAACCATAATGCAACCTCTGAAGCCGGGCGCCTTCGCGGTAAAAATTCCGAAGCCCCTCGGGAAAATCTTTTCGCCGGATATCGTCGCGGCGGTCTCCCGCATCCAGATACCGTTCAAAAAGTGCCGCCCATTGATCCCGCGCCACGGTGGCTTCCCGGCTGGGTGGTATCGCCATCATGATGGCGGCCAGGGCGATCGCTTTTCCATCATAACCTTTCGCATCCAGCCCTTCGCGAAACTCACGGATATCCTGCGGAGAAAGTTCATCCTGCAGCACCTGCTGCGCAAAATTCTCAATCTCGACCAGCGCCTCTTCCCCCTGATCCTGATAATACGCATACAACGCCGGCTGCAATCCTCCGGTCCGGCGGATAAAGGCCACGATTTTCTCCTGCTCTTCAGGCGGCAGCGCCATCGAGATCCGGCCCGAAAGCGTATTGGTAGTCAGATCGTCAATCATCCGGTATCCGAGATCCGGAAATTCCCGTATCAGCCGGATATAAAATTCTAAATGCTTGGCGGGATCCTCTCCGGCGTCCCGGACTTTTGAAAGAATTTTGGTTTTGAGAAAAATAACCAGCGAAATATTTTCATGCCATAAAGGAGGGGTTTCCTGAAGATACGCCTCGAGCAGCGGCTTCCACCGGTCCAGCCAGCCGGGCGCGCCCTGCTCCAGGTCATAGAAGCCGGGCAGAGTAAAGAGCAGCAAACCGTTTAACCCCTGTTTTGATTTCCGGGCCAGGTCCATCAATTCGTCCCAATGCGGCTCCAGATTACCGCCAAACAGATCGCGAACCTTGTTCCCGATCATATGGAACGTAAATGAAGAATTCCGCGGAGCCAGCCGGTAGAGCTCGATCAGGTCGCGGACAAACCGGTGCAGATCGTCTTTATTGTGAATCATACCCGCAATGGCCTTCATGCCGTTTTCATAAAACGAATTCAAGGCGGGCCCCATCTTTTTTCCATATTTCACAAGATCATCCCAGTAGAGGTCAAAATCCTCACCGAAAGTTTCCATTAACGCCGGAACCGCCGTGTCATAGGTCCACCAGGAATTTCCATGGCGGATGCTGCCCAGCGCAAGCAGATCCGGCCAGTACCGCATCAGGTCTTCACCGAAATGCCGGTCCAGCGCCGCAAGCCCTCCGGCATTTCCATCCCGGAAAGGCTCGGCAAACACCCGCCAGGCCACCGGACCTGCGGTGTCGGCGAGCGTCACAAAATCTTCAATGTTTCCGACACGCTCCATAACCCGCCGCGTGGCCTCCGGCAATTTCTCCCACGGAACGCCGACTTTTTCGGCCAGCCGCAGCTCGTACGCCTTCTGCATCTCAGACCTGGATTCCGGTCTTTCAATTTCCGTTTCATTCCAGACGGAACCGTCATAATCAATCGCACGAAAACCGGTGCCGGTAATGCGCCCGTCCGCATCCAGATTCAGGGCGTGGTACACCATCACCGGCGCTCCGCCTTCGCCCAGCAGGGGCTCTCCCTGTTCATCCACACGCAGAGTTCTGAAAATATATTTTTCTTTCGTGTCCGGATCGTAGCGGCGCCCGAAACGCACCTGGCCCGGCGCGCTTCTGCCGGTTCGCACCGATGCGGTCTTCTCCTGTCCTTCTTTCTGATACAAAAACGTGAGATTGCCGGCATTGCCGCTCGCGGGCGCCACCACATCAAAATCGGAATAGCCGGCCGCAAGCGGATCGGCCGCTTCAAACTGCTCGCGCATGAGGCGGAGTCCTTCGCCGCGCCAGGCTTCCAGCAATTTCTCGCGCGGATCGATTTGGCGGATCAAATCTTTAGTCTCATCCACCTGCCCGTCGTCAAGCCGGTTCAATCGATGCAAATGGCGCGGCCCTTCGACCGCACCGGCTGCCTGCCCCAGTGGCGGTGCGGGCTCGGTCACGTAATAGAAAACGCCGTCCTTGCCGGGAAATCCGCTCACCTGCACCACGCCGTTTTTAACGCCCGTAGCAAAGAAGGCGGTGCGGTCACGCCCGTCCGGCCCCGCTTTTTTCCAGCCAAATCGAATCAGGCCGCGCGCGTCTGTTTTCACGCGCAATCCTTCAAACGGCTCCATGGCCCTTTCTTCTTCCGCCGGCCGCTGCCGGTGATAATCGATAAAATTGCGCAATTTGTCGCGGTCCTGAGCAACCAGCGAAACCGCTTCAAGTTTGATCCGGCTGCCCCGGCCTTTGATCTGAAGCGCATGCGGAATTTTTGTTCCATGACTCCAGTCAATCGTGCCTTCCGGCGTGAGCGGCACCGCCGCCAGAATCTGCTTATTGAGGAAAGGCACATGCGTGCGTGCCATCGCCACCGGCACCTCTTCACCGAACGGAAAACGGATTTTGCGGCTCTCGCGGAAACCGAGATTCATTTTGCCTTCCGCTCCCGTGATGCGGCGCGTTTCAAAATGCCGCCAGCGCTCGGGCGCATTCGGATCCTCGCTTGCCAGCTGTTCCATCATCGTGAATCCGGTTTCGTCCATCGCGAAAGTTTCCAGCACGCCGCTTTTTTCCTGCTGCACACGCTCAAAGGGCCCGGTCTTGCCGGTGCGCGCAAAAAGCGGCGCCTCGTTTTCATCGCGCGCCAGCCGGTAGCGGCGCACTTCGCGTTCGCCGCGGTCATTGTCATATTCAAAAATCAGGAAATGCTGCATACGCTGCGTATCAAATTCGCGCCGCAGCCGCACCCAGAACGGCGCTTCTGCCTGGGTCCGGAGAATAAATTCCGCGTGCAGACTGCGGCCGCCGCGATTGAGCACAAAATCAAAAATGCCTGACTTACCCACTTGAAAGACCGCCTCAAAATCGGCCCAGGCAAAGGGATCATCCGGCGTACGGCTGGTGAATTGCGTCTTGAGCAAACGAACCGCCTCGTCTTTATCGAGCGTCTGCGGCAGCCGGTTGTCCGGCGTATAGGTGGCCGCCGCTTCGCGCAGCGTTGCCAGCCGTTCGACCGCATCAAACTGCACCTGACGCATATCCAGCTCCAGCGCCGGCCAGTCGGTGGGATTGTCCAGCGTCACCCGGTCGCCCGCCTGGACCCGGACCTCACCTCCCCGACGGCCCGGAATCTGGAACTTACCGCCCTCCATAAATTCAAGCGCCATGGCCGGATTCGCCTGATGCGGCTCCTGATAAAACTGAAGGATGCGCACCGGCAGATTACCGAAACGCGGATGTCTTCCCACCGCGCCGATTAAGGTGCGGTTCACCGAAGTCGACGGCACGGGCAGACGAAAATGTTTGTATATCGTTTCATAGGCGGCCAGCCTTTCCAGGAGCGGAACCGCCTGCGCATACTGTTTCTCCATTACCAGTTTCCGAGCGTTCTCGCTCCACTGCCCCAGCAGGGCAATCGATGGCAGCGGAATTTCCCGCTTCATCTTTTTCCATAAATAAGGAAGCACCGGGTCGTCGCGGTCGCGCCGGATCCGGTGTGCGAGTTCCCGTTCGAGTGTCCGCGTAAAACGGAGCGCCACCATTTCATCGAGCGTATTCTGCACCGCCGCCTCAAGCGGCCTTTCTCCTTCCGGTTCGGAAAAGACCGCTTCCTGCCGGGATTCCGGGCGTCCAGCCCCGGAATCGCTTTCCAGTACCGGCGCATTGGCGCCGGTGCGAGCCTCCGATCTCTCCACACCCAGAATGTCTTGATCGGGCGGAGAATCCAGCAGATCAAAACTCCATAGTCCGTGATCGCTTTCTGAAGCGGAATCCGCCCCCTTGGCAACACCAAAACCCGAGAAAGAAGGAAGCGCCGGCATCCCGGCCCAAGGTCGTTGCGACGTCAGCCAGATCGTAAAAGGAGCGATCAGCATTCCGGCTCCCAGATAAGCCCACACCACATAAGCAATTGAAACCGTAACCGGCAGCATCCACAACGCCGCCAGAATGGCCGCCCCGCCGATCATGGTGGTATATTCCGCTGCAAAGATTCCAGGCAGCGTCAGTTCCCGGTTCAGGGACCGGGACGGAATCCAGACAAACTCTTCCGTCTCTCCGCGGATTTTTTGAATCATGAATGAGACCGTTCTTTTAACCACGAACCGCGAAATGGAGAAAAACAAATAGGGGGCCAGAAGGGTCAGCAGCACATGTCCGGTTGTGGTCTTTACAAAAGTCTGGAAACTGGTCACAGACATCAAAAGACTCTGCAATCCGAAAAATTTGAATACGGCATACCCGATGATGAAATAACCGAGATAACCGGCTGTCATGGAAATCCAGCCCGTGGGGCCGAAAAGCGCAATCAGATTGAAGGCCATAAAAGCCGGCGGAAGGAATTGAAGCTTGTTGGTCAGCACCAGCAGGTATTGCGACACAATCGACGCCGGACTCGCGACTTTTTCTCCGGATTCGGAGGGAATACGGCGCAGCAGATAACCCCACGACATGGCATTGCCCTGAAACCAGCGGTCCCACAAATTGACAAGATTAATCGGATCGGTCGGAATGGCCTCATCCACCTGGGCATCCAGCACGAGGGCCGTAGGTGAGAAATAACTTTCGATGATGTCATGAGACCGCATGCCCGGTTTGATTTTACCGCCCTGCTCTTCGAGATACCGCCGGATGTTCCAGACGGCGCCCCAGCCGGTGAAACTGATCTGCCCGAGTGCATTCCAGTGTGCTTTTTGATACGACCGGTAAACTTTGGCCAGATGATCTTCGAAATACGTCAACCAGGAGGCATCCCGGTTATAGAAATGTTTTTGCGCGATAAAAATCGTATAAGCCTGATTTTCCGGATGCGCAAGTTTCGAAATGAGTTTTTTTACCGAACCCTCGTACCACAACGTATCCGAATCGGCCGGAAGAAAATTTTGAACCCCGTTCAGACTCTCGATGTCGCCGGTAATCACATCAAAAACTTTTCCGCCGGGAGTTTGCGGAAAACGGGCATCCGGCTCAATCGTCCCCCCCGGATCCATGGACTGGGTCAGCCACATCTGAAGATGCACCTGTCCGCCCAGTTTTTTGTTCCAATTGTTCAAAGACGGATCGCGATGAAAAAAGAACAGTTTATCCTTTCCATACTTTTCCTGAACCTTGGCATACAAGGCCATCTCCTGCGGAAGCACTTCTGCGGAGGAAGAACTCAAAATAATCCATTTCACATTCGGGTCTGTATTCATTTCCATCGAAGGAATGAGCGTTTCCTGGATGAAATCTTCGACTTCCCCGCTGGATTTTGGCAGAAACGCGTAGGTCACAACACTGGCCTGGTCGGGCGGAACCCCCTGGGAAAAATCCATTTCCGGCAGCAGGCGGGGCGATTTGAACATCAGCAAATCAATCAGAACGTGCTCGGCAAAATGGAAATTAAAAGGCGTCATAAAAACAAGGTAAGCCATCACCGCCAGCCAGCTGGAGTTCGTCAGCACCACCGCCAGGGCCACTCCGATGTTCAGGGCCAGCGTGAGTCCCAGGACGGACCAGACAAAAGCGCGGCCTCCCCGGGTTGGAAGCATTTGCGGAGGGCCGCGCACCGGCGCCGCTTCCTGCACATGATCTTCCTGCCGCGCTTCGGATCTGTCGGAATCCAATGATTCCGACACAGGTAATCGCCGAAGCTCTTGACGAGCTTCGGACCGTGGTTTCAAGGCTTCTTCCGCGGCCGGCAGCGGCGCGGCCAGATCTTTTTTCAATTTTTCGACGGTCTTTTCGACGATTTCGCGCCGCTCGGCGTCGGTGAGTTCCAGACGGCCCTCCTTGAATGCCTGAAACGCTTCATAAATTTCATTCGACAGATCGATGGTCCAGCGCAGGCGCCAGTCGAAATGCGCCCCGCCGAATAGCCGTTCCGACCAATAGTCGGAAGAAGCCAGCGCCTGAAATTCTTCTTCCGAAAACCCTTTTCCCGCTTCAAGCGACATGAGCCGCCATTCCAGTTCGTCCACGGCGGCCTCGCGGCTTTTCACCGTCCACGGCCGCGTCACCCGCACCTGATCCTGTTCGACAAAAAGCGGCTCTTCAAACTCTTTCGCCGCCTTCAAGGCTTCCAGCAGGTCCGCGCGTTCCACTTCGGCCAGCGCGGATAACACCACGACCATCTCCTCCTCCACCGCTTTCCGGAGATTTTTAACTTCCTCTTCCTTTTTCTTTCTTTCTTCCGAATCCTCCGGCAGCTTTTCCATATCCTCTCGTGTCTGGTGCAGTAAAAAGACTGTCGTCAGGATGCCCAGCTGTTTCTTAACTTTCTCCTGCAGCGCGGGACTCAGTTTCGGCGTGACGCCTTTCAGCGCATCATTGAGCACGGACGCCGCATTCAATCCGTAGAGATTACCCACGCGCGCCATTTTCCCGAACTGAATCGCGCTGTAATACGGAGATTCCCCGCCCAGCATCTCATTGAAATTGGAACGCATTTCATAAGCGCCCTTCACTTCCCCGCCGTGGCTGAATTCAAAGACATGCTGGAGTTCGTTGTAAGCAATCGATTTGAGCAGCTTGCGGTAGATCTCCAGCGTATCGAGCCCCGCGAATTCTTTTTCGAGCAGTTTCTTCTCCGACTGCTCCAGCGCGGTTTCCGCCGGCTTCTGGCCCCGGATGATCTGCTGAATTTCCTGCGCCACCAGCATCGCCGCCGACTGATCCACCACTCCGGCCCGGCTCGACTGGGTTGCAAAGCCCATCAGTAAGCCCCCGAGCTTTTCACCGGGATCGATTCCCGCGATGCGGTCGGCGTAAAGCAGATAATAGGTTTCACCGCCTTCGTCGATTTGTTTGATATCTTCATCACTTTCCACCTGGAAGAGAATGGGGCTGGGCACGTTGTCTTCTTCGTCATACACCAGCAGCACCCCTTGCGGAATCAACCAGGCATTATTGATCGCGTTGAGCATTTCGATTCGCTTCTCATAAATTTCGAAACGGTCCTGCACCCCGGCCGGTTCCTGCTCGACCTCTTTCAAAAAGGCTTCAACGGCATCGGCCAGCGCTTGATCGATGGTCCGGGCGGGCGGAAGCAAAGCCGCCCGCGCTTCCGGATTGGGCTGTCCCGGTTTCAGGGAACGCATGGAGCGAACCAGCGTGTCGGCAAAATCACGCGTGGCCGCGAGCCGGCGGTGCGGAAACTCCGGTTTCACCACCGGCGCTGCGGGCGCTTCCGGCTGCGGGGCCTCCGGGAGCACGTCCGCCGGAACCGGAGCGGCGGGAACCGGCGGCATTTTCTGAACCGGTTGATGGCCGGGCAGCAAAAGCGTGAGCGCTCCCACGGTCGACGCAATCGCAAATTTCCATGAAAGCGCCAGCGGTTTACTTTTATCTGAACGGGCTTCGGGACGTCCAGTCCCGAAGGGATCTTCCTGTCCTGGTGCATAGGCACCAGGGCGGGCTTCGGGGCGTCCCTGTTGATTGCCGGGCCAGTCTCTCTCCGTCATCGGAATCGACGGGAGGGACGAATTGTCCGGCAGAGTCCGAATCGCATTCAGAATCAAATCGCGCACGGTGGCCCGCGAAACGACTTGCCGGGTGAATTCCGGATTCGACAGCCGCTCGCCGATTTTTTCATAAACAAAATTTTCCACATCGAAGTAGATTTGGTTTCGCGCCAAACCCCGATCGGCAAACACTACGTAAGCGCCTCGCTCGGCCTGAGCCCCCTCCAGAAGACCGACCGGCACCTGCAAATCCATGATATACCCGGCGATTCCCCGAACGAATTCCGCATGACTCTCCGCTTCCGGCCGCAGCAAGCGCTGCGCGCGCTGGCGGCTTCGCACCACACGTGCTTCCTGAGCGGCCCGTTTCTTCCGCCGTTCCGCCACCGCGGCTTTCACTTCGTCTTTTCTTTGCTGCGACAAAATCTCAATAACATCCAGAATCATGTCCCGTATCAAAAGCCGTTCGCCCTTCGGCTTGCTTTTGATTCGCTCCGGAACAACGATTGTGTTTTCCTGAAGCAATGCGTCGACTTTGGCCTCCGCCGCCAGATACCCTTCAAAAGGAATCGAATCACCCGCCATCCGCTGATCCGCCAGAAAGAGTTCTCCCGGACGAAGCCCGCCGTAAATGTTCGGAATTGCAAACTGCGATTCATTCAGAATGAGATCGATATTGGATTCCTTCAGATAACTTGCGAGAGACTGAAACAGGGTGGCGGTATTTTCCGGCGTTGCCTCCAAAGCCTTCAAAGTCGAATCCGAGAACCGTGGCTCCTGTGCCTCGGGCCGGTCGTCATCAAGCCGGTAGTGAAAGCGGATTTCATTGATCATTTCCGGATCGCGGCTCACGTTTTCCATCTCATAGCGTTCGAACCGCGCCGCGCGGCTTTCCCGAATCCCCAGCAGAATCACCGGCTCGCCGTAATGGTAAATCAAAAGATTGCTGACCAGATTGCGGGCTTCTTCCCAAGCCTCGCCTTCGAGGCTGCTGAGCCGCACGAATTCGCCGACCCGGTAACGGTTGCCCGCGATACTATCGCCCACTTCCACCCCCATGGGCTGTGCCAGGCGGCTGATCGCCTGATGCATGGCGTCGGCCTGTTCCAGAACCGGCCGCACGGAATGGCCGTCGGGCAAATCATCGAGTCCGACCAGCGACATCCGCATCAGCATCACCGGACCGAGCTGACGCGTTCCGAGCACCACCCAGTCGCCTTCCGGCAGTTCCGGATTAAAAATAAGATCCATGATGCGGCGCTGGTTCTGATTCAGATCCTGCAGCGGCGCCAGCACCAGCTCGTGCTCGTTGACCGCATACGTATTGCGTGTGATGTTGTACGTCGACGTCAGAATGTCCTGGCGGGATTCGGAGCGGGAGAGAAACATCCATTGAAATTTTCCATTACGGGACTTCAAATGCCGGGGCAATCCTTTAAAGGCCATCGAAAAGCTGGTCACCTGCTCATGCGCGCTTAAAAAGCGTTTCATAACCTGCTGGGGATTGCGCTCCGCTTTCCCGTTGATTTCAAAATAGGGCGCGCCATCCGCCTGAGGCTGGTAGGTGATAACCAGCGGCTCACCGTCTGCATCCACGCCTTCCCACCGGCCGGACTCCAGGGCTTTCGCATTCCGCCGCAGCTGCAGCAATACATCCCGGTTCAAAGCCAGATTGGACCACTGAAACTTGCCGGGTTCTCTATTGCTCTTTTTTAAATGAACAGGAAGCGCTGAGTGCGCCAGTCCATAATGGTGGATGCGTTCATGGGCAAGCAAAAAACGGATTTGCGCTTCATCCGGGTCTTCCACCCGCTCACCGTTGACGGTGAAGGACGGCGATCCATCCGCCAGCGCCTGATACGTAATCTCCAGCCGCGCCCCGTTTTCATCGGTCCCTTCCCACGCCCCCTGTTCCGCCAGCTTTCTGGCGTTTTTCCTCAGCTCAATCAAGGCATCCCGGTTCAGCTGCAATTTTGACCACCGGAATTTTCCTGGTGTTACCGCACGATTCTTCAGATCCCCTGGCAGCGCCGTATGCGATGCCCCAAAATGAATGGCATTTTCGTGCGCCAGCAAAAACCGGATTTGGACTTCATCAGGATCCTCGACGACTTCCCCATTGACGGTAAACAAAGGTAATCCATCCGCTTGCTCTTGATACGTAATTTCAATCGGGGCTCCCGTTTCATCCACGCCTTTCCAGCGGCCTTCTTTTTCGAGATTTCTGGCATGCCGGCGCAGCTCGATTAAATTGTCCCGG
>CAZGID010000005.1:0-16317 GCA_964526065.1 uncultured bacterium | reverse complement strand
ACTGGGACCATTGGAATTTACCCGGCTTACCGCGGCCATTTTTCAAGTGACCCGGCCAAGCCTGGAACGCTCTGCCCCCAAAAGAAATATTCGGATGCGCCAGCAAAAATTGTATCTGCACCTCATCGGGATCGCTGACCGGTTCGTCATTGACTTCAAAATAGGGTGCCCCTTGCTTCTCACGGTAGGTAATTACCAATGGCTGCCCGTCTTCATCCAGGCTTTCCCAGCGCCCCTCTTTTTCCAGAGTCGCAGCATGCTGTCTTAATTCCACCAGAGCATTCCGGTTTAAACCCAATTGCGACCAACGAAATTTTCCTGACTTTGATTTTAATTCTTGCGGCAAAGAGCCATAAGCTGCGCCAAAGCTGCTTATTTTTTCATGAGCCAGAAGGAAATGAATTTGTACCTCATCCGGATCTTCCACCGGCTCCCCGTTGACCGCAAATGACGGCGATCCATCTCCCCTCTCCTGATACGTAATCTCCAACTTTGTCCCGCTTTCATCCGTCCCTTCCCATCGCCCCTGCTCTGCCAGCAGCCGCGCATTTTGACGCATCTCCAGCAAGGCATTCCGGTTCAAAGCCAGGGACGACCAGCGGAATCTACCTAAACGCCCCACGCCATTTTTCAAATCACGAGGATAAGCGGTATGGGCACCTCCAAAGTGATTTAAATCGTCATGCGCCATCAAGAATCGAATCTGGACTTCATTGGGATCGTCCACGACTTCTCCATTAACCGTAAACAATGGAGCGCCGTTCGGTTGTTCCCGATACGTGATCGACAAAGGATCCCCCTCTTCATCGGTTCCTTCCCAAACCCCCTCTTCGGCCAGCACTCTGACATTTTCCCGAAGCGCAACCAGCACTTCGCGATTAACTCCAAGAAACGACCATTGAAATTTGCCGCTTCCGGAACGGGTTCTTTTTAAATGCCTCGGCCACGCCGCGAAAGCCGTTCCCCAGAAAGAAATATCCGGATGCGCCAGCAAAAACCGGATTTGCGCCTCATCCGGATCTTCTACCGGTTCTCCGTTAATTTCAAAGTAGGGTTTTCCTTCCTGCTCGCGATACGTAATGACCAAAGACTTTCCTTCTTCATCTTTACCTTCCCAGCGCCCTTCCCTTTCCAGGGTCAGTGCGGCCTGTCTCAGCGCGATTAGTACGTCGCGATTCAAAACTAATTGGGACCATCGAAATTTTCCGGGACGGCCGCGTCTGTTTTTCAGATGGCGAGGCCAAGCTTTGAAGGCACTTCCAAAGAAAATTTTTGGGTGAGACATCAAACACCGGATCTGCACTTCGTCCGGATCCTCAACCGGTTCACCGTTAACCGTGAAAAGAGGAAGCCCCTTTTGTTCCTGAAAAGCAATCACCAGCGGTTCGCCCTCTTCGTCTACTCCTTGCCAGCGCCCTGTTTCTTCCAATGTCCGGACAGCCTCTCTCAAAGCCACCAGAGTGTCCCGGTTCAAGGCTAATTGCGACCACCGGAAATCACCCAAACGTCCCCTTACATTCCGCAGACGGCGCGGCCAGGCTTTGAAAGCGGATGCAAATGAAAAAACCCGGGGATGCGCCAGGATAAACCGGACCTGCACTTCATCCGGATCTTCCACCGTTTCACCGTTAATCGTGAAATGCGGCTCTCCGTTTTTCTGCTTTTCATAAGTAATCACCAACGGCTTCCCCGATTCATCCGCGCCTTCCCAACGGCCTTCCGTCTCAAGCTGCTGAACCGCTTGGCGCAATTCGACGAAAACGTCCCGGGGTAAATCCAATGATGCCCAGCGAAACCGGCCCAAGCGCCCCGACCGGTTCTTTAAATCGCCGGGGACCGCCGAGCTGGCCTGGTTAAAATGCGTAACGCCTGCATGCGCAAGAAAAAACCGGATTTGCACTTCATCCGGATCTTGCTCCAATTCCCCGTTCACCGTAAAAACCGGCGACCCGCTTTTTCCTTCCTCATAAGTAATCACGAGAGGCTTCCCCGTTTCATCCTTGCCCTCCCAACGGCCTTCATCCGCAAGCTGACGCGCATCCCGATGCAGACCGGACCATTGAATCCAGCTGTTTTGAATGGCCAGCGCTTCTTTTGGCCGGCGCGCTTTCAGTTCGCGAAACATCACCGGAATTGTCACGCCGCCGTATTTGAATGAGGACAAGCGCAACAATCCCAGGAAATGTGCCAGATTAAAATCGCGAACGAGTTCCGCAATGGCTGTTTCGCCCTGATACCGTGAAATATCGTTCAACCGGGTTAAATCCAGTTTTCCCCAGGGCGTTGCCACGGCGGTCACATCGACCGGTGTTTCCGAAATGAGCGCCTGGCCCTCCAACATGCGCTGCACCACTTCTTGCCGCGACCAGGAAGGCAGATTGGCATCTTCCGCATCCGTCATGCTCCGCAAACGGGTCTGAACCTCGCGGTCGTCGCCTTCCGTGCTCATTTCAGCCAGCATGGCAAGCCGCCGGCGCAGATTATCCGGCTGCGAAGAAATAGTGCGGGATTCCGGGCGCTCAGCCCCGGTGAGGAATTCCGCTTTCCAAACGTCGAGATCTTTCGGCGTCGCAAAATAGCGCGGGCCGGCATAAACCCGGACCGGCGTTCCTCGCTCCACGCCGGACTCAAGCGCCTGTTCCAGCTCCGCGGCATTCTGAACCGCCAGGGTCCGCGGATTATCTCCAAGCAGTTCGATTTTCTCGATGTCCCGCAGCGGCACCACCCGTCCGTCCTGCACCAGCGTCGTCTGACCGGCGCGCTCGGGATGTTCGCCCACTTCGGCAGTAAAAACAAATTGCGGCGGCATCAAAATCGCGCCGTTTTCAATCGCTTCAAAACGGCGGCGCACATGCATAAAATGATTGAAACGCCCATTTTTGATCAGCGCCGGATCCCGCGGCACTTCTTCAAAGGGAACCTGCTCCATAAAGGCCCGCCGTCTCCCGGAAATCGCGGCAATCACTTCGGTTTCCGGCCTGGCTCCCGCCCGGCGCAGCGCTTCCGGCAGACTCGTTAACCGGCGGCGCTCGGCATCTGAAGAAACGCCGAACGGATTTTCCACATTACTCAGATTGATCCATCGCAGCGGCACGCCCGCATTTTCCAGAAATTCCCCGACCCGCGTCATCGAACCCGGATCGAGGACGCTGGCATGCGCCAGCACGACGCGGCCCTGACGAATCATATGCTGCAGCTGGCGGAAATCACTTTCCATTTCCAGCCAGCTAAATGGCGTCCGCTGATGGTCCGGCCGCTGTCCTTCCAGAAACTGCTGAAACATTTCCGGCGTTTCGTCTTCGGAAGCAAAACTTTCAAAAATCGAATCCAGTCTCGCTTTCAAAAGCGCCGGATCAAAAGTCTCCGTGTCCTGAATCAGCTCCAGAACGCGGCGGTTGAATTCCAGCACCTGGCGGTTGCTGTCCACCAGCACAATGGCCGAAGCTTCGCGATGCAGCGCAATATCCAGATTGTGAATCGAACCCACCCCCAGATAGGCGCCGCCCGGCTCGGCCGCCGGACCGAGTCCGTCCAGAAGCAGTGTGATATCTTCGGTGGTCAGCAGCACCCCCTCGCCTTCATTGGCAATACCGCCTTCCAGATACGGAATATTTTCCGCCGGAGCCGCACTGACTTCTCCAAGCACACTTTCAATCGTCTCCACTTCAAGCGACTCCGGCTGGGCCAGATACTGCTGCAAAGCCTGCCAGTGAGCATCGGCTTCTTCCGCCGGATCGATCTGGTCCAATTCGGTTCGCACCACGTTCGATTCCCGCGAACCTCCGCCGAACGTATCCTCCGTCAAACGCAGAATCGCATTCCGGTTCTCTTTCAACTGCTGCCACTGCTCGAGATACCCTTCCCGGAAAGCACCGTACAAAGCTTCCAGCTGCGCCGGATCATCGCGTCCGGCCAGCATGGGAAGAATCCCGATTTCGGCATCTCCGAAACGCCGGATGGTTCGCTTCACATAATCATTGCCGCCGATAAAGGAAGAATGATGATCCAGCGCATAGACCTGCAGGCCGCCGGGCGCCGCCGGTTCGGAGGCGACAAGAAAATTGGGCGGCGTCCGCGTATTGCGCACGCGCCGGTCGCTGCCGTGAATCAGATCTTTGACGGCCGCCAGCTGCCCGAACTGATGGACCAGGCTGCGTGTCTGCGCTTCCGTCAGCCGGCGGTTTTCCAGAAACCGGTCAATCCGTTCTCCGGGCAACGTCTCCACGAACGAGAGCGCCTTGACACGAACGTCCGGATCCCGCGCCGCCAAATCGCTTTGCACCGGCGGATGGCCGGCCGCGGCCAGCAAATCATAGACATAGGATTCATAACGCGGGTCTTCGACATCATTCGTCGCCTCGGGATCATCGGCTTTCAGAAAAAAAGAAAAACTGATGCCTTCTACGCTCAGCGTAATTTTGAAAACCGCCGAGAAGAGCGCGCTGAAATCTTCGACGGCCGTGACCCGCACGCCTTGTTCGGGAAGCGGGCGCCGGGGATCCAGCTGCGCCATCACTTTGCGCTGCGCCTCCGAAAGGAAGCGGCTCTGCCCCAGGCGGCCGGTTACAAATTGGCGCAGGGCTTCTTCGCGTGAGGTTTCCAGCAGTTTGGCATGGTAGAGATCCGCGCGCAGATCGGGATCCAGGCTGTTCAAAAACTGCGGGCGCACCCGGGCCGCCACCGTATCGGAGGCCAGCCGCTCGATGCCGGTTTCGCCGCGTGCCACCTGAAGCGGATGCCGCAGCACCATCGGATCTTCCAGCGCCCGCACCACGTCGCCGGCACTCCCGGTAAAAAGAGGATGCGCCGTGAGAAAATTTTCTGCCGCCTCCCGGAGCACCGTCCGTTCGCCGGCCTGCGGCAGGACGGCCTTGATTTTCGCGCCCAAAAACCGCAAGTCCTCCAGTGTCACCCGCGGCCCGCCATTGCCGGTGTTGTAGAACGGGTGCGAAACCCAATAATGATCCTGCGGAAAATCCGGTCCGACATTCACCAGCATCCGCACCGACGGCGCGCGCATCAGACTGCCGTCTTTTTCGTAGCCCCGGAAATCATCGCCATACACCGCACTGACTTCCACCGGCGTTCCCTCCAGCGCCAGATACTTCACCAGGTCTTCCAGCGCATCCGATTTCAACGAGGTCTTGATGCCCGCCGCCTTGCGGTACCGGTTTTCCGCCGCGTCATACAAGAAAATGCGTTTAATTCCCCGCGATTGCCCGGCCGCATTTTTCTCATCCAGAATTACCGGCATCCGCGTCAGCCAGGCGCGCTCGGCGGGCGTCATGCCGGCGATCAACGGATTAATGAATTCAGAGAAAACACGCTTTTCACCGGCCCGGGTATTGATGGCCAGAAACCCGCCCTGTTTCAGATAATTTTTCACGACATCAAACGCTTCACTGGCCGCGACATCCGGGCGGGTCTCGAGATGCGGCAGCAGTGTGTCATCCAGGTCCACGGAAACCAGCGGCGTACGGCCGCGCACCGCCGCCGATTCCACCAGACGGCTCAACTGGGCTTGCCGGACTTCCGCCGGCGACACCTCGCGGGCGGGCGCCGGATCGACGGTGAGGCCGCCGGCGATGCCGTCAATAATCGCATCCATCGGATGCACGTATTTATCCACCAGCGCGCGAAGCTCCTGCACCGCGGCGGTATTCTCACGAATGTCCAGAAACGCCGGCATAATGCTTGGATCGCCCTGCATATCCTGCACATACAATTCGTCGTAGCCGTAGCGTTTCAAAAAATCCCACAACTCTTCATTGAAGCGATTGTAAAGATCCGCCAGCTGCCGTTTGGCCTCCGCATCCTCTTCCCAGTAAATCCGGCGAAGCTGATCGATGGGCCGCTCCCCCTCCGGTTCTCCTGCCTGCGCCATGACGGCCGCGTAATAACCGGTCTGCAGCGTATCCAGAAAACGAAGGGCCCCCGTATGCAGCTCTTCGACAATGCGGTCGTCTTCCGTCCGGGGATCCGGATCCGTGGCCACACTGCCCGGCAAATATTCAAGCCGCAGCATCTGGAGTCCGGGCGGAATGGCAGAAATGGAATAATAGTCACGGTCATTGTCATAATATTCACGAGGCCGCATGGAACGCAGATGATTCCGCCCGTGACGCAGCCGCTGTTCATCCGCGAACAGCACGCCTTCAACCAAAGCCAGCGCATGCGCGCGCACGCCCCAGTGCTCAGCTACCGGCCCCTCGCCGCCGACGCGGACAGGATGCGGATGCACAAGGCTGACATGCAGTTTGGCATAATCCCAAGAGTAAGACGGAATCAGGCCGAGCCGGCGCATGGTCTCGAACATTTCATCCCAGACCCGCCATTCAAATCCGGGGCCGCCGGAATATTCGATCATTTCATCCGCGCCGCGTTTGATCCCGAAGATCTGCATTAAAATGCCGGCTCCCGCACGCCACGCATCGATTTTCTGGTCGCGGCGGTCCGTATCATGCGGGAAATAGCGTTTGAAAATTTCCAGTTCGGTCCCAATCGTCGGCTTCCATTTCTTGAGCCGTTCCTCGCGCCGGCGCTGCACCGGAATGCGGTCCATCAAATAGTTGCGCACCTGTTCCGGCGGCATGCCCTGCGACATCAACAAATAAGCCTTGAGTACCAGGTTGGTGACCGAGGCATAGGAAAGCGGCTGCATCGCCTCGCGGACTTCGCGGTTCAGAACCGGACTGTGCATCAGATCAAAGAGAACCGGCAGTTTAATGAACGCGGGCATGTCTTTCCAGTACGCCCACGAATACGGAAGAGACAACTGATTCAAGCGCTGGTGCAGACTGAAAAAATGATCCACGATTTCGGCGGCACTTTGAATCGGTCCGTAATTGACATCGCGGTCACCGTGCCGCAGAAAGCGTTCCAGCAAATCGACCACATGCCGCCGCACGGCATAGGCATACGGCCGCGCGGGCCGCCAGGCCAGTTCGCCGGGAAGCGCCGCCGCCCGTTCCAGCCGGTTGGAATTCATAACACGGTCGAAGATCAGCAGAATACGGTCGCGCGTGTCATCATGCGTCTGCGGATTTTCCAGCAACGCCATCAACTGGTTGAGCGCTTCGATTTCTTTCGCTTCCGGGCCTTCCTCCAGCATCGCCAGCATTTCGTTGAGCTCCGGAGAGTCGTTGATAATCCGGAAATCGCGCTCTTCGCCTTTCCACTTGCGATCCGAGAGTTCCCAGACAAAAGTAAACCGTTCAACCCCGGCCGGCAGGCGCGCCACATGCTTGCGCTGCGTTTCATCCCAGACCAGCGGCACGAGATAAGCGTTCTCCCAGTGCGGTACCGCCGCCCACACAAAACCCGGCTGGTCCACCTGCACTTCTACCCCGGCGCCTCGCGGCACCGAAAAAGGCCGCGGCAGCGGAGCAAACGCTTCGCCGTCCACCGCATCCTGCCGGTCAAACGTCCAAGGTACAAATTCTTCATCTGTGTCGGACACCGCCGGCAGAGGCTCCGGCGCTTGCAACGCTTCCAGCCGCTCCGCCAGAAAGAGAAGATCATCGCGGACCGCCGCGGCTGTGTCATCCGGCAGCAGATGCGCGGGCGACAAGCCCAATGTGGAATGCGGTTCCTCTCCGGGAATCGCCAGCACCGGGACGAGGCCGTTGCGGTGCAGCGAACTGCTCAATGCCTCCACCTGACCGGCATCGGTGTAAACCGCCACAAGACGTGAGTGAACATTATCATAATCAAACAAGGACACTCTCAAATCCTGCAGGGCCATGAAGGCATTGCGGCTGCCGCGCACGATCCGCTGATAAGCCCCGGCCCGGACATCATAACGAAACGCGTCAAAACGTTCTTTGTTCTGCGTCTGAGCGGTCACCAGATAAAGATTCGACAGCAGATTCCGTTCTTCCGGTGCCAGGGCATGCACCATTTGATCGAGGATGCGGACATACACTGCTTCCTTGGGAGAAGTGGTGTGAATGACCAGCCGGCCGCCGGCACGCAGGTAACGCAGCATCGCCGCGATGATTTCCGCATCGTTAATTTCTCCGTGACTCCGGTTCACCGGCAGCAAAATGTCATTCATTTCCACCGCAATCATCGTGGCAGACCGCACAAAATCTGACCGCCCCTGCAGTATGGCCTCCAGCGCTTCTTTTCTCGACTCCGGCCTGTTCAACTGATCCGGAAAACGGATTTGATCAAGATGAAAGCGGATGCGCTTCCGGCGCTTGTCGATTTCAACGGCGCTGTTGTTCCGGATAATGCCGCGCTTGTTCCAGTCCTGCCGGAGGCCCAGAATACCGGCTTCGTTAATCAATTGCGTTTCGACGACCCGGAACTCCCGTTCGGCCAGCCACTTCAACAAGCCCAGCATCATGTATTTTTCGATACCGGGGACGCCCTTGCTTTCAATCCCGACAATGCGGCCCACGTCGCCGGCATCCTGATCGATTTTGAGCGTGACTTCGACGCCGTTTTTGAGAATCGCCTGCTCCGTCGATTTCCGGAAGAAGCGGACGTGAAGCACGCCGCCGGATTCCGGCGGGCGGTTTTCAAGAATTTCCATGCCCAGATCACCGGCCGGCTGATACATCGAAAGCCAGTAATCCCATTCGCGTTCCAGCTGCGCGACATCGTTCACCACAAGGCTCCTGGCTTCCGGCCTGATTGAATCCATCAGGGTTTCGAGACGATCCTGCGCCGTCTGGAAAATGGATTCGAGAGCGCGCAGCTGCTCCGCCCCCGCATTCTGCCGCAGGAGCAAAAACTTTTTGCGGCTGTATTCGGAAGTAATCGGAATCGAAGACGCCAGTTTCAACCCCAGCCAGCCCGGATCGGTGGACTGTTCCAGCGTCACGGCATCATCGGTTTCCAGCTCAATCCATTCGGTGGCCCAAAATAGAGGATCGATCGTCCCGTCCTCATCCGCGGGCACCGGCAATGCCGGAATCACCTCGCCAAACCATGTCTCGAGCTCCTGCCAGAGATGGTTGAGTTCCGCTTCAATGGCCGGGTCGCCGGCGCGTTCGATGGCATCAAAGAAAACATTGTGGGCCCGGAAACTTTTCGGGTAAGCCAGTTCGAGCGGCGTGGTGTGAGCGCTGTACGCCCGCCCTTCGATCCGCGCATATTTTTCGCGCTGCATGCCGTCGGCCGGTTCAAAATCCGTATGAAAGCGAATGAGCTCTGCGACATTGGCATGCACCGGCAGAATATTGCGCCCATAATTGGCGATCCGGTTTTCCGACGTGAAGAGCAGGTTGTTGATAAACACAATCCGGTGAAACCATTCCAGGCGCAGTTTCAACGGTTTCGGAATCAAACGGTTGATGTGAATCACCGAATCGCTGAGCAGGCCGAGTGCCTGCAGCCGGTCGAAATACGCGACGGCATCGCGGTAGTGCGTGAAAAGCGGCGTCACCAGTTCGAGCACAATCAGGAACGGGTCGCCGGGCAGCATTGGCCCGTTCTCTTCCGGCGTCAGGCTGCCGCCCATCGCCATGAGCAGGAGCTGAAGTTTTTCCATTTCCGGATCGGCGACAAATCCTTCGGGATCCGCCCGCAGGCCGTAATTCGCCTGCACATCCTGGCTGATAATCTCCAGCTCGTAACCCGAAGGCCGGTCGTCCGGCGTAAACCGCTCCCGCGGAAACAGCGCAATCACTTCGCGCAAAAACTCCGAAGGCATGCGTCCGGTTTGGCGGAGAAAATCAAACTCCCCGATCCGGCTGAACACGCGGTCCACCGTCACGGCGGCACTTTCTCCGTCCCGCCGGTTCCGCCCCAGAAACTGAATCAGATTCATCAGCTGGGCAGGATCGTGCTCCCACAAACTCCGGACGTAAAAATCTCCAAAACTTTCTGCGATCCACTGCAGACGCGTCCGCGCCTCGTCGTAGCGCCGTTCCAGATTATCAAACATCTCAACCTTGTAGCCCGCCAGAAAATCCCGCCCGCCGCGCAGCGCGAGAGAAATCCCTACCGGGTTCTTGCGCCACACGCGCCGGAAGGCTTCCCGGCCGCCCAGATAATCGATAAAGTGCTGGGCATCTTCGCGAACTTCACCTTGCGGCGTGAGAAGCAGGCGCAAGCGATACAGCGTGGTCGCTTTTTCCGGAATCATGGCCAGCGCCTCTTCGCGGTCCAGGTAACCGTGGCGGATCAGCGCCGGAAGAAACTGAAGTTCCTGAACGTGAGGCTCCAGAGAAAAGCGGACAAAATTTACCGCACTGCGAAAATAAATCGTCTCATACTCTTCCGGCGTCAATGCCATCAATTGCGCCAGCCCGTGCAGCTGCTGAATCATGCGGCGCACCCGGGCGTGATCCTCATCCTTGGCGCTTCTTCGCACCGTGCGGTCGATAAAGTCGTCCAAGATCCGTTCCGTAAGCGCCGCATCCAGCTCCTGCGTTTCGGCGTCCGAAAATCCAAGCCCTCGCAGGATTTCGCTTCTTGATTCGGAACGCGTCTCTTCCTCCCCGGCCGCCTGCGCGCCGACAAAGGGGACCGGCGTTTCAGGCAGCGGCGCCGCCACTTCTTCCACGGCTTCGTCCGGCAGCGCCATCATCTGATCACTCAGACCCACCGTTTTGTGCTGCACCACACGCGTAATTTCAATCGGCCGTCCCGCCACCCACACGCGTTTGAAAAAACCGCCCTGCCCGTCGGCAAACGCCACTTCGAATCCGGGCTGACCGCGGGTTCCGTTCCGGCTCTCAATCGTCACGTTCCGGAAACGGCTGGCCGCCAGTTCGCGGCCAAAGTCTTCCATGTCCGGCACACCGGCCCCAAGAAAAGCTTCGTACGACGTTCGCAGAAACGGCAGCTCCACCTGGGTCTCGGGATCCGCCACGCCGTGAGCGATCAGCTGCTCGCGCGGCAATCCCGCAAACGAAACCGTTTCAATGGTAGATGCGGCGCCGGTAGAGCGAAGCCCCAGCTGATTCTGCAAGACGGATCGCACGTAGGTATCATGCCCGCCGGTGTCCGTGATGTTGGGCGCAATCAGCGCGTAGTTGTAGCCGCGGTCACGAAAGAAAGTTTCAAACGGCCGGCTGTGAAAACCGCCGGTGACAATCACGGCTTTTCCGGCATCCGGCTGCTCAAGCCGTTTTTCGATATTCGCCAGCATCGCGCGGTCGCGCGCCTGCGTGCCGCGGTAAAAATCCATCGCCTTGTCGTAGAGCCGCGCGACTTCATCCATCGCCGGAAAGTCGGCGCCACGCACCCGCCCTTCGCGATTGAGCGCACGGAACCGTTCGGCCAGACGCACGGGCGCAGCCTCTTCCCCGCGCGCTTCCAGCGCGTCGAAATCTTTCGGAATCAGTTCCAGCGCAAAGAGCCGCTCCAGCAGGCGGTAATCTTTCAGCAAACCAAGCAGGGCGCGTTCGGTTTCACTGGCCGCCATTGCCTGCGTCACTTCATCGGCGAGTAATTCCAGTTCGTCGATCAGGCGGCCGGCATCCAGCTCGCTCTGCAGAATCAAATGACCGATCAAAAGCGTAATATTGGGGTAATCGTCAAATCGAAAATCATCCGGCACATGGGTCATGAGGCGTTCAAACAAAAGTCCGGTTTCCGGGTCGGGCAATTGATGGGCCGCCATCGGCAGATTCAACACGCGCGCCGCTTCCGCCCGCAAATCCTCAGGCGCGGCAACGAGACTCGCCAGAAATGCTTCGCGCTCCGCTTCCAGCAGCGACGGCTCAAGACGGCTTTCAAATTCGCGCAGCTTGAAAAAACGGAACAGCATGGGCCAGTCGAGCTGATAGCGCGGCTCGCGCACATCGCGCTGCAGCACCTCGGCCGCCTGGGCCTGCAGCCGGTCCGCCCAGTCCATCAGCGGGTACTGCTGGGCCTCATAACGTTCGAGCAGTTTCAGAAAGGAACGCAGTTCCGGATTGAGGTAAGTGCCGGCCAGCCGCTCGATCTGCACATCCATTTCCTGCAGAAAGGCCGCCGTCCGGGTGCGCTGTTCCAGCACGACCCCGAACGTGCGCCCATTGGCTTTGTAGGTTTCAAGATCTTCGACGCCCAGTGCTTCCACGCCGTCCGCTTCCGCCAGAAAGAGTTCCGGCCCTTTGACCAGCGCCTGGCGCGTGAGCGCTTCGAGAATACTGCGGGTCAACTGCGGGCGCTGCGGGAAGAAACGAATCAACGCCGGTTGAATCGGCGCCGCACTGCCTTCAAAAAATAAATGCCGGAATCCGTATTGCGCGTGCAGGTGAGTGAGCAGCGCCTGAATTTTTTTCTGGGCGTCGTAATTGCCGTGCGCTGACTGAATGTGGATGAGCACGGGACCGGAACCCGAATGAATCGCCTGCAGCGTGCCGAGTTCGGGAGGAATCTCAAGATGAAATGCAGGCGCCGCCGCGGCAGCTTCATTAGATTCAATTCTCGCCGCCGTGATTTGTGCAGCCGCATCCGGCGGCAAAATTTCTCCAGCAAGAAAGAGAATCAGCGTGAACCACGCTGCCGGTTTTGTGAAACGGAAGAACATTCCCACCCCGTGAAACTTGTCGTTTCGGTTTACGCCCCAGAACTTTTGTTCTGGGACCGTCAGCAAACCGAAACTTGTTGTTTCGGTTTACGGAACCCCAGTTTTTGAAAGGACTTAACGCTGTCTAAAAGGTACCCGCCGGGGAGGCAAGAAACAAATCAAAGCGGAACAGGGAGAAGCTTTAACTAGCAGAAACAAGCAACAAATAGCCGGTTAGGATCAGGTGACTGGCTCTTTTTACGGGAACCAAGAAAAAGTGCCTGTCACCTGGAACAGGCCCGTATCTGTCCCCTAAAAAGGTGCCTGTCACCTTTGAATTTGTTCGCGGAAATTTTTGAGGGTATGGAAGGGAATGCTGACGGCCAGCTGGTTCACAATCATCGCCGGAATGTGGCCGCCGGCATCGGAATGCTGCTGATAATAAACCTCGGTGCGGTTCGCATCGAGCGGCGTGAGCCGCCACAAACCTTTGAGCATCGGCATGCGCACCAGCCCGTCGACGGGCGGCAGACGCTCGGGTTCGGCCGTCACGCGATACTCGACGGCGCCGGTGGCGGGGTCTGTCGTGCGCGCGCGCAAATAAACGCCGTCGCGATCCTTCACCGGCCACGGCATCGCAATCACGAAATAGAGAATCTTTTGATCCGGCCCCAGGTCTTCAACCCGACGCGACGCCGTGCAGTTGTGAAACCAGTCCGGCATGCGCGTTTCATCTTCATAAAGCGCCACGACCTCGGCCAGCGGCCGGTCCACCACCATCCGGGCTTTGTATTCCAGAATCGGCGACCCTTCGACCTCGCGCGTGTGCACCTGAATCCCTTTGGAATCCTTTTTCAATTCCCATTCGTTTTCCGCCTGTGCGGGAGACGCCGACAACAACACCGCCAGCCCCATCACCAGAATTTTTTTCATCGGATTCACCCTTTTCCGTAACATTTGAATTTACACTTGAACCGGAATGGTTTCGGCATTTTCCCGAACCTCCAGGCGTTTGAGTTTGGCGGTGCCGCCCGCACCCACATTAATCACGGCCCAAAGGCGGTCGCGGCGCACGGCGTCTTCATACGGCTTGCCCGTGCCTTCGGGGACAAAGAAGCTTTCGATGCCGTATTCAATGCGGTAATTTTCCGGCGCCGCGCGCTGCACCCGGCCGCGCAGGTACATGCCCGTATCCGGCTTCCGGTTGATCAGACCCGCAGGCTGCCAGACCCCGTCGCGCCGGGCGAGTTTCAAATAAACAATTTCGCCTTTGTGAAACACCGCCTCGCCGTCTTCGGGCCGCGTCACCGTCACATTGTTGAGATCGTAGCCAAGCGTCACGTAATCCCCGCGAAAGAGATCGCGCGGATCCACCGGCTGCACCTTGAGTTTAATTTCAACGCCCCGTGTCGCGGCATCATGCTGCACGGCCCACATGCCATTGACCATTGCCAGCCAGATCGCCGCCGTCACCGCCAGGCCGATTCCTGTTTTCATGCAACATCCTCCGCCAGCCGCTTTTTCTGCCGGTCAATGAAAAGCGCCCACAAAATCAGAAACGCGCCGCCCGCAATGAAGAAAGCCGAACGCGGCAGAAACGCCCAGAAGGTATCGAAGTAGCGCGAGACCATCAGCACCACAAACAGCGCAATGCCGCATTGGTAAAACGAAATCCGCCGCTCGCGGTAGCCTTTCGCCAGAAAAACCAGCGCCTGAAAGAACAGCACCAGATTGAAAATCACCGGATGCAGCCACGCGGCGGGCGTGCCGGCCACGGTGAGAAAAAATCCAAGCCCGGCCAGCAGCAGCACGCCAAGTTCATCCCAGCGGCGTTCATCGGACGCCAGCTCGCTCACCCCGGCGCGCAACGCCAGCGTGATGCCGGCGGCCGCAAAAACGCTGGTCCACGCCAGCGCCAGCGGCGAATAAAAAAACCGCGCGTCCGAGGCATAAAAACGAAACGACAAAACGTAGATCACCGCCGTCCCGAACAAGAGGCCCATGCGCATCAAGGCGGTGGAAAGTCCGGTCCAGCCGGACGCGCCCGAAATCCGCTGCCCGGCCCCGTAAAAAAGCAGACTGACCGCCAGCACGCAGAGCCCAAGCTCCAGCGGTTTCGCTTCCCATCCAAAACGGCTTTCCAGCTGCCCCATGGTCAGGCCCCACCAAAAGAGCGCGTTCCAGACATTGGCGACGGCCAGCCCGTTGCGTTTTGTCTTCCACGCCCGCCACGAAAAATAACCCAGCGGAATCAGATAAGCCAGATTCGGAATATATTTCATATGGCTTGCCGCGGCCATGAACCAGAGAATGCCCGCCGCTATCAAAATAAAATCATCCGAAGGCTTGCGGCGGAAGTACGCCACCCCCGCGAGCGTCGCGACAATCCAGCTGACCGCGCCCACTTCCCGGACGCCCGCAGCGAGTGCCGCCGCGATCAAAAGAAAAATAATCTGGAAGCGCAGAAACGGGCCGCGGTCACGCCACAAGGCCCACGGCACGAAACCCAGCGAGACCAGTACCAGCGTCGTCCACCACGTCGTTTCGTAAAGCGAGAAATACAGCAGATGCCCGAGCAGCCAGAGCCCGCCCGTGAAATAAAACGCCGGACGGAATCGAAAGGCGAAAGCCAGCGGCAGCGCCAGCGCGCCCCAGACAAACGGCAGCACGTGGCTCGAGGCGAGCACGTGATAAATCTGCCCGATCAAAATGATGCAGCCGCCGATCCCGAAAATCGAAAGCAGCAGAAACACCGAATCCAGCCGCGTTTTGGCCGGCGCGTGATACCGGAAAAAATAACCCAGCCCCAGAAACGTCAGCGTCAGCGCCTGGCAGGACAGAATCTTGACCGGCGCGGGAATACGTTGCCAGTTGGACGCAATCAAAAGAATAATACCGAGTCCGATCAGCACCGAACCGATCGCCAGAATACTGCCGATGAGTGAACGCCGGCTCTTGCCCGCGGCGCCGGGCACCGCACCCGCCGCAATGCCGTAATCCGCCAGAAGCGTCTGCCGCTGCATCGGATACACCGCCCCGCGCCGCACCCACTTCGCACTCTCGCGCTCCAGCCAGCCCGCCCGCTCGGGATCCAGCGCCATCGGCTCGGCCTCGGCCTCGAATCCCGCCGCCCGCACCGCCGCCGCCAATTCCTCCGCGCGCTCCGGCTCCAGCCGGTTCAAATACACCACCGCCTGCCGCCGCGCCGTCGCCGCCATCGCCTTCCGCGAAAACCCGGCCGCCTCCAGCTGCGCCGCCAGCTCGGCGTGCTTCAGAATTTCAGTGGCGTTGTAGAGAACGAGGCGATGGGTCATTAATTATGCTTCTTTCAGGGCTGTAATCGCTTGCGCCGCTCGGTCACGAGCTCCCAATAAGCTTTTTTCATGGCTTCGCTTAAAAAACTTCGGCGGATCAATCTTTCCCATTCCGGCAAAGCGTCTTTTAATTGTTTAAAACAAGTCTCCACGGCCTTTGAGTCCAGTCCCAGCCTTTCATAAGCAAAATATTTCACCCAGAGATCTCGAGTTAATTTCGATTTCTTGCCGGCCAGGGGAACCGCCAATTCTTCCCTGGATTTTCCGGCCGTCGCAATCGTGCTGTTTAACAGGTCGTATGCAGGCGCCAGTTTAAACACCTGATTATCTTCTGAAAAAAGCGAATAATTCTTGGCATGCATATCTTCGTTGCCGGTCATAAAACAAAAAAGAGCCCGCAAATAAAATTCACGGCATTCCATCGCAGGAAATGTCGTAAATTTCCGGACCGCCCCGGCAAGATCTTCCATTGAAGCCTCATACTTAACCTCTCGCGCCAAACCCAGGAGCTGCCCGAAATCTTCCAGATACAGCCTTTTTCCCTTTTTCCGG
>CAZGID010000004.1:0-29590 GCA_964526065.1 uncultured bacterium | reverse complement strand
CCATAAAAAAATTGAATCTCGGCCGCATCCGGTGCGTACGCGGCGGCCTGTTTCAAATAAGGAAGCGCTTTCCCGGGTTCTTTCTGCCGCAAATAAATCTGTCCGGCATAAAAATATGGTGCCGGGTTTTCCGTTCCCTGGCGTACGGCCAGCTCAAAATTGGAAAGCGCCGGTTGCAGCAAACCTCGCCGGAAAGCAAGCATGCCGCGTAAAGTACGGTATTCAGCATGCTGCGGAAATCTTTCGGCCATCTTCTGAATGACTTCGCGTGCGTCTTTTTCATTTCCGGCGGCCAGTTCCAGATGAGCCAGATTCACATACGGGATAATTTCGTGCGGGAATTGCGTTATCAATCCTTGATACAACGCACGCGCCGAATCAATGGAACCCTTCTTTTCATAGGCACTGCCCAGATGCAGCCGCGCCCGGAAGTCCTGCGGATCGGCAGTCAGCACCGTCTTCCAAAGCGTTTCACTATTGCGCCACACTTCAAGCCGCGGCCGTGTCACGAGCATTCCCAGCACGGCCAGCGCAAGCGCCGATAAAACGGCCGCACGGCGATGCAAACGGCGGCCATACAAAAAAAACGCCGCCGCTCCCAACACCGGCAAATACAAATGCCGGTCGCCCATCGGCACAGGAAAAACAATCACCGGGATCAGCCACAGCACAAACCACAACAGCCAGAAAACACGCGACGGCGAGCGGCGCCCCATTCCATAAAGCAGACCGCCGAGCAGCAGCGCCGGCACCGCCATCCCCCATGAAATCGAAAGCGGGTCCGGATACACCAGCACCGGAAAGGGATAGAAAAACCGCACGATAAAAGAACCCAGCCGCGGCAGCCATCCGCCCGCAATGATCAGCGGAGAGGCCTGCCGGAACCACGCCCCCAGTTCAGGATGCCAGAATAACGTCACGCCGCCCGCTACCGCGCTCATGAGAAGAAATGAAAGAAGCGGCCGGCGTATCGGACGCTCTTCTTCAGGGCGAAATTGACGCAGATAAAAGAAACTGACCACCGGCAGCATCACCGCGGCCGGTTTAGACAAAAGCGCCAGCAGCCAGCTGCCGGTCCAGATGCCGCCCCGCTTTGTCTGAATCCGGCCGGGGGCCGTCAACGCCAGAAAGGCACTTAAAGAGAAAAAAGAAAACAGCAGCGTCTTGCGCTCGGAAACCCACGCCACCGCCTCGGCCTGAACCGGATGCAATAAAAAGAAAAGCACTCCTATCCAGGCAGCCGCTTCATTCATAAACCGCCGCAGAAGGAAAAAAGCCAGTAATCCATTTAAAAGATGAAACATCAGATTGGTGAGATGAAAACCCGACGGACCCGCACCATACACGGCGAAATCCGCCGCATAACTGGCGATCGTGAGCGGGACATAGAGCCGCACGTAGGGCCGTGAAAACCAGGCTTCCGGCTGCCAGGAGCGGATATCCGGATTTTCATAAACATAGAGATTGTCGTCCCAGTTCACAAAATCCAGCGAAAGCGCCGGAAAATAGACAAACAACGCGAGCAGGAAAACGGCCAGAGCCGTCAGGCATCGAACCGGCAGTGCGGCTTCAGTCAGCTTAGGGTCGGCCATAGAAACGGAAGGAAAATTTTGAAAAATCAGCGGGTGGAGGGAATCGAACCCTCATAACCAGCTTGGAAGGCTGGGGCTCTACCATTGAGCTACACCCGCGTGTGAATCTGAGTGCCGCGAAGTCTGGATTATAGAGAACCGTCCGGAACACGTCAATTTGCAACTCGCTTGGCGGCCTTTTTGCTTCTCGGGTTGCCATGTCCCGCGTTTTCCGTATAATCACGTCTTCAACCAGGAGGAAATCTCATGCCTTTATTGATTTTATTGCGTCACGGCGAATCCCAGTGGAATCTTGAAAACCGTTTCACCGGCTGGGTGGACGTCGAACTTTCCGACAAAGGCCGCGAAGAAGCCCGCCAGGCCGGCGAAAAACTCAAAGAAGTCCAGATCGACAAGGTCTACACGTCGGTTCTGAAGCGCGCCATCAACACCTGCAACATCGCGCTGGAGAACGCCGGCAAAACTGACCTGCCGACAGAGCGGCATGAAGCGCTCAATGAACGTCACTACGGCGATCTGCAGGGGCTCAATAAAGCCGAAACCGCCAAAAAATACGGCGAAGAGCAGGTCCATATCTGGCGCCGCAGCTTCGACGTGCCTCCCCCGGGAGAAGGCGGCGAGAGCCTTAAAGATACGGCCGCCCGGACGCTGCCCTATTTCAAGGAACATGTCATGGAAGATCTGCGTCAGGGAAAAAATGTGCTGATTACCGCGCACGGCAACAGTCTGCGCTCCATTGTCATGGACCTGGATCAGATGACGCCGGATGACGTACTCAAGCTCAATATCCCGACCGGCGTTCCGATTGTTTACGAATTTGACGACGATCTGAAGATCATTTCCAAAGAAAACCTCTGACCTTCAGGAGGCGCTATGCTTCCGGACCCTTCGCGCGAACGGCTCCTGGCCGATCTTGCGCAATTGGCAGTACCGCGCGACGCCTTTGAGAATCCGGAACACCTGCAAGCCGTCTTTCACTTCGTGCGTGAACGCTTTCTCTCGCTCGATTACCAGCCCGAAAGCTTTTCTTTTTCCTATCAAGGCCGTTCCTTTAACAATCTGGTAGCCCGCGAGCCGGATTCCCAAACGGCGGGCCGCCTTCTCATCGGCGCCCATGCCGATGCCGTCCCCGGAACGCCGGGGGCCGATGACAATGCCAGCGGGCTGGCGGTGCTATTGGAACTCGCGCGCTGCCTCGCGGATTCTCCGTTGCGTCACCATGTCGAGTGGGCCGTCTTCAATCTCGAAGAATATGGAATGGTGGGAAGCGACGCCTACGCCCGTCATTTGATGAAGGAAAAAATTCCGCTGGCCGGCATGTTATCGCTGGAAATGGTAGGTTATCGGACGACAAAACCCGGGAGTCAGCAAATTCCGGCCTTTCTGCGGCCGTTTTATCCCTCTACCGGCGATTTTATCGCCCTGGTCGGCGACTGGCAGTCGCGTTCTCTTCTGAAACAGGCGGCCAAAGCCTTCCGCCAGGTGCCCAACCTTAAAACGGAAACGCTGACCTTGCCGTTTGCAGGCCGGGAATTGCCGGCCACCCGGCTCAGCGACCACTCGCCGTTCTGGGATGCCGGGTTTCCGGCGCTTTTGGTCACCGATACCTCCTTTTTCCGGAATCCGCATTACCATTTACCCTCGGATACCATCGCCACCCTCGATCCGGATTTCATGATTCAGGTCGCCCGGGGCGTCCTGACACTCGTTTCAGGGCTCTTCCAATCGTCGTAATTCTTTTTCTGATTGACATTTCGAACACTTTTCAGGATAATATCGAACCTTGGGAAAATTCGTAACTTCTTGTCATTGCTAGGTTTGAGCGTTTAACCTTCCGCAGGGTACCCGGTTGGCCGGCCGAAACGATCAAAAGTACCGTCTGCTCTGGATGCTGGGCCTTGCCATGACGCTTCCCATGATTTTATTGAGCGGTCCGCTGGCAGGTTATCTGATCAGTTTGACGCTCATCGATAAGTTCGGCTGGCCCCAATGGTTGATACCGCTGCTGACGGTAACCGGCTTACTGGCTTCCGGCATGCAGAGTTTTCGATTAATACAGAAACTGAAACAGTCTTCATCCAGTAACACGTAAGCCGCGGCTGACGGGTTTTTCATGGCAAATCCCGCAACATCTCAGGTCGATCACGCTGTCGAAGCGGCGTCCCATGCCGCGCATGCGGCCGGACATCACGAACCGCATGAACTGGCCAATTTCGTTACGGTTCTGAACAATGCCTTTCCGGAGGCCGACTGGGCGCACTTTTTCCACCGCTGGGAAAATATCCTCTTCGCGATGATCGCCGCTTCGGTGATTCTGATTACATCGATTCGCGCTGCCCGGCGTCAAGCCGTGATTCCGCAAGGCGTGCGCAATGTCTGGGAAGCCATCGCAGAAGGCATCCATGCCTTTGTAACGGGCATCCTGGGACCGCGCGGAGAAAAATTCGTCCCGTTTCTGGGAACCCTTTTCGTTTATATTCTGCTGATGAACTGGAGCGGCCTGGTCCCGCTGATGAAATCCCCGACCGCCGCATGGAGCACCACGATCGCTTTAGGAATTGCGACAACCGTCTATGTGCAATACACCGGTATCCGCGAACAGGGCCTGGCGCATTACCTGCAGCATATGGCCGGTAATCCCAGCAATGTCTTCGGTCTCGTGCTGGTGCCGCTGATGCTGGTGATCAACATCAGCGTGGAATTTATTGCCGTGCCGCTCAGCCTGTCCCTGCGGCTTTTTGCCAATATCTCCAGTGAAGACCGGCTGCTCTTCAAATTCGCCGAGCTGAATGTGCTTTTCAGCTATGTTCCGTTTTTCTTCCAGCTTTTCGCCAATATCCTCGCGCTGGCTTTCAGTCTGGTACAAGCTTTTGTCTTTATGTTATTGTCAACCGTCTACATTTCATTAATATTGCCCCATGAAGACCACGCGCATGACCACCATGAAGTGGCCATGCCGCTCAACCTAGAAGGAGAATAAGAATGGATGCCCATACTGCTTTAGCTTTTTCACTTCCGATCGGACTTGCCTTGACCGCGATTGCCTGTGCCTTTGGTCTGGGAAAAGCCGTTGCCGCGGCGATGGATGCCACCGCCCGTCAGCCGGAAGCTTCCACAAAAATCCTGGTGAACATGATGGCCGGCTGCGCGCTGATCGAAGCGTTGACCCTGTATGCGCTGGTCTTCGGTTTCTCCTTGATGGGCAAGATCTAAACCGGAATCCGTCAATTTTATGGAATTTTTCAAAGCCAACATCGTCCCGGCCGAAGTTCTAGTCCAGCTGATCGCTTTCGTGATCGTGTTCTGGACCCTGAAGCTTCTGGCCTGGAAACCGCTCTTGCAGTCGCTGGCCGCCCGCCGGGAAAAAATCCAGGGCGAGTTTGACCGCATTGACGCCGCCCGCAAGGAAATCGATCAGTTGAAGTCCGAGTATCAGGGGCATCTTCAGCGGATTGACGAGGAGTCGCGCGCACGTCTGCAGGAAGCGGTGGAAGAAGGACGGCGGATTTCG
Source organism: uncultured bacterium (assembly GCA_964526065.1). Classification (GTDB taxonomy): domain Bacteria; phylum Omnitrophota; class Omnitrophia; order Omnitrophales; family Aquincolibacteriaceae; genus CAZGID01. The sequence continues at coordinate 24,487 of CAZGID010000004.1, read as the reverse complement.
CGCGAACTTCAGGATAAAGCGCGGCAGGATGCTCAGGGGCTTTTCGATCAGACCAAAGACAATCTGAATCTTGAAGCCGAAAAGATCCGGATGCAGCTTCGAAATGAAATCGCGGTGCTGGCCGTTCAGGTTTCGGAGAAGATCCTGAAAGAAAAGCTCAACGATCAGGTACAGCAGGAAAAAATCCGTGCCATGATCGAAGAGCTGGATTCTTCCCTGGAAAGCCCGGGAGGACGTTAATGGCGGATTCGCTTGCCGTCAACCGATATGCCCGGGCGCTTCTCAATCTGGCCGAAGAACGCGGCCAGTTGAAAGAAGCCGACCTGGCCATGGAGCAAGCGGCCCAGATTGTCGACCGGCATCCCGAAATCCGGCATCTGGTGCTGAATTCGACGATCTCCGCCGACGAAAAGGAAGATTTTCTCGGCAAGGTGTTTCCGGAATCCTTCAATCGCCTGGTGCTTGATTTCCTGAAAGTGCTGGTGCGCAAAAAGCGGTTCCGGAATCTCAAAGATATCCAGCAGGTTTTCCGCCGGCTGTATGAAATCCGCCAGGGCATCAAGGAAGTCACGGTCATCACGGCCGTAGCTCTCTCGCCGGAGAATGAAGACCGGTTGACAAAGATGCTCGCCGTACGGCTCAAGGCCGAGATCAAGCTGGTGACGCGAGTCGACGCTTCCCTGCTGGGCGGCATGATTCTTCAATTTGACGGTAACGAAATTAATGGCAGTTACAAAAGCCGGCTGAATGAAGCCCGGCAAATCTTATCGGAATAAAAGGGGAAATTCCCATGTTGAAACCCGAAGAAGTCACACAGGCGATCCAGAAACAGATCCAGAAATACGAAACCAAGCTGAAAATGGAGTCCGTCGGCTACGTGCTTCAGGTCGGTGACGGTATTGCACGTGTCTACGGTCTGGAAGACGTCATGACTTCCGAAGTCGTTACGTTCGCCAACGGCACTTCGGGTCTCGTGCTCAATCTCGAGCCCGACAACGTCGGTGTCGTCATTCTCGGTTCCGACCGCGACATTAAGGAAGGCGACGAAGTCCGCCGGACCGGCCGCATCGTCGACATTCCGGTCGGTGCGGGACTCGTGGGACGTGTTATCAATCCCCTTGGCGAACCGCTCGACGGCAAAGGCCCGATCGTGGCCAAATCCCGCCGTCCGCTGGAAGCAATTCCGCCTTCTGTGATTCAGCGCCAGCCCGTGAAGGAACCGCTGCAGACCGGTATCAAGGCTGTCGACGGTATGATCCCGATCGGCCGCGGCCAGCGCGAACTGGTTATCGGCGACCGGCAGACCGGAAAGACCGCGATTCTGCTGGATGCGATCCTGAACCAGAAAAACAGCAACGTTCATTGTATTTATGTAGCCATCGGCCAGAAACTTTCCAGTGTGGTGGCGCTGGCTGAAGCGCTTGAGAAACGCGGCGCCATGGCTTACACCACCATCGTCGTGGCTTCTTCGGAAGATTCCGCACCGCTGCAGTATCTCGCGCCTTATGCCGGCGCAGCCGTCGGGGAAGAAGATATGTACAACGGACGCCACGCGCTCGTCATGTACGACGATTTATCCAAACACGCGGTCGCCTACCGCCAGCTGTCGCTGCTTCTGCAGCGCCCGCCGGGACGCGAGGCATATCCCGGAGACGTTTTCTATCTGCATTCCCGTTTGCTGGAACGCGCTGCCAAACTGCGTGACGATCTCGGCGGCGGCTCGCTGACGGCATTGCCTGTCATCGAAACCCAGCTCGGCGACGTGTCGGCCTATATTCCGACCAACGTCATTTCAATTACCGACGGTCAGATTTAACTGGAAACCGATCTTTTCTATGCGGGCGTACGCCCTGCCATTAACGTCGGTCTTTCCGTTTCGCGTGTCGGCGGCAATGCCCAGACCAAGGCCATGAAGAAAGTGGCTGGAACTCTGCGTCTGGCCCTCGCCCAGTACCGCGAACTGGCCGCCTTTGCCCAGTTATCCACGGATCTCGACAAAACGACGCGCGATCAGTTGACCCGCGGCGAACGCATGGTCGAAATCCTGAAGCAGAATATTTTCGAGCCGTTGCCGGTGGAAAAGCAGGTCGCGATCATCTTCGCCGGCGGTGAAGGACTTCTGGATGACATCGATGTCCGGCACGTGAAGGATTTCGAAAAGGGTATGTACGAGTTTCTCGACAAGCGTTACGCGGCGATCCTGCACGAGATCGCCGAAAAGAAAACGCTGACCGATGAATTGGCCGCCAAGTTGAAAAAGGCCATCACCGAATACAAGACCCAGTTCGCTGCCAACAGCTGACGGGCATCGTCATTCAGACGAAGCGATAGTTTTTAAATACGTTTAAGGGGATTTCATGTCCGCCGGACAACTGCGTATTATCAAAGGACGCATTCGCAGCGTCGACAATACAAAAAAAATCACGCGGGCCATGGAAATGGTCTCGGCCGCCAAACTTCGCCGCTTTCAGCGCATGATGGTGGAAGCGCGTCCGTATACCGAAGGCCTGGAAGCCATGATCGCCAACCTGATCCAGGACCAGGCGGAACAAGCCGGACAGAAGAAATCCGGCAAGGGCTTTTCTCATCCGTTTTTTGAAACCCGCGAAGAAGAGAAAACCGGTCTGATTCTGTTGACCGCCGATTCCGGCCTCTGTGGCTCTTACAATATGGATCTCGTGGCGCTGGCGCGCCAGTTCATCATTGAAAAAGAAGAAGCGGGCACCGAAATCAAACTCTTCGGCATGGGAAAATCCGGCGTGAATGCGCTGAAGCGCCAGGGACGCGCTTTCGAAAAAAGTTTTATTCAGGTGCGCGCTCCTCAGGTGGAAGAAACACTCAAGGCCCTGCGTCAGGAGGTAGAACAGGCTTATCTGGAAGGCCGCATCGACAGTCTGTACGTGGTTTACAGCCGTTTCATCAACAGCGCCACGCAGAGACCGGTTACGGAAAAAATTCTGCCCTTCAAAGCGCCGGAAGCTTCCGAAGAAAAAACCGGGCGCCGGGCGGTGCCTTATATTTATGAACCGGATCCGCAATTTCTCTTCAACCGGCTGATTCCGGTTTTCTTTGAAGCGAAACTGCGCATGATCTTTCTGGAATCCTTTGTGGCCGAGCATACGGCCCGCATGAATGCCATGCACCAGGCGACCAAAAATGCCCGGGAAATGATTGATTCACTCGTGCTCTTCCGGAACAAAATCCGGCAGGCCATCATTACCAAAGAAATCATTGAAATTATTTCGGGCTCGCGGGCCCTCAAAAAAGGCTGATTACGGAGGTTTTTATGAAGTCAGGAAGAATCGTTCAGGTCATGGGGCCCAGCGTCGACATTCAGTTTGATCCCGAAGCCCTTCCCAAACTGTTGAATGCCGTTGAAGTGGAACGTCCGGACGGCGAAAAGCTGGTGCTCGAAGTCGCCCAGCATATCGGTGATAATACGGTACGCTGCATCGCACTGGCTTCTACCGACGGTCTGGTGCGCGGCATGAAGGCCGTGGATACCGGCGCTCCGATTTCGGTACCAGTCGGGGAACAGACGCTTGGACGCATTTTCAACCTGCTCGGCGAGCCCATCGACGAACAGGGCAGCGTCAAGGAAGCCAAGAAGACTCGTCCGATTCACCGCGAACCGCCCAGCTATGAAGAACTGCTTCCGGTCACCTCGATTCTCGAAACCGGCATCAAAGTCGTCGATCTTCTGGCTCCCTATCCGAAAGGCGGCAAGGTCGGTCTTTTCGGCGGTGCCGGTGTGGGTAAAACCGTCATCGTAATGGAGCTCATCCACAATATCGCCACGGAGCACGGCGGCGTTTCCTGTTTCTGCGGCGTCGGCGAGCGCACCCGTGAAGGCAATGACCTGTGGCTGGAACTGAATGAATCCGGCGTGCACAAGAAAACGGCGCTTGTCTTCGGCCAGATGAATGAGCCCCCCGGAGCCCGCCTTCGCGTGGCGTTGACCGGTCTCACCATGGCGGAATATTTCCGGGACGAAGCCCATCAGGACGTGCTGCTTTTCGTCGACAACATTTTCCGGTTTACCCAGGCGGGTTCGGAAGTATCCGCTCTGCTCGGCCGCATGCCGTCCGCCGTCGGTTATCAGCCGAATCTTTCAACCGAAATGGCGCAGCTGCAGGAACGCATTGCGTCGACCAAATCCGGCTCCATTACTTCCGTGCAGGCCATTTACGTGCCGGCCGACGACTTGACCGACCCGGCCCCGGCCACGGCTTTCTCGCATCTGGACGGTGTCACCGTGCTTTCGCGCCAAATCGCCGAACTAGGCATTTATCCGGCTGTCGATCCGCTGGCCTCCACATCGCGTATGCTCGATCCGCACATCGTCGGCAATGATCATTATGAAACCGCCCGCGAAGTGCAGCGCATTCTGCAGCGCTACAAAGACCTTAAAGACATCATCGCCATTCTGGGGATCAACGAATTGTCGGAAGAAGACCGCCAGATCGTGGCACGCGCCCGCAAGATTGAGCGCTTTCTTTCGCAGCCGTTCTCTGTGGCCGAAGCGTTTACCGGCCGCAAAGGCAAATATGTCCGCCAGAAAGACACAGTGGAAAGTTTCAAGCGTGTCGCAGCAGGTGAATTCGATCATATTCCGGAACAATGCTTTTACATGGCCGGGGGCATTGAAGATGTCATCGAAGCCAATGAAAAACTGAAAAACACCGTAACTGCATAAACGACTTCTATGGCCGCTTATTTTCAGCTGAAAGTTGTTACCCCTCAGGGCGCCGCTTACGCGGGAACCGTCCGGCATGCCCGGATTCCCGTTGAAAACGGTTCGGTCGGCATTCTGGCCCACCACGCTCCGTATGTGACTTCTTCGGCCGGCGGCATCTGCACCGTGGAGGAACAATCGGGGAAGCAGAAAGCTTTCGTGGTCGGCCCCGGATTTTTTACCGTGGCGTCCAATGAAGCGGCCTTTCTTACCCAGTCGTTTCAGGAAACCGCAGCCGGAACATCCTGAACATGATGGTTTCTTTTTTCTTTTATCTTTTCTCTGCTGTCGCCGTGCTATCTGCACTGGCCGTCGTCCTGCATCCCAAGCCCACGCGCGCCCTGATTTATTTAATCGTCACCATGTTCGCGCTGGCGGTGCTCTTTACCCTGCTGGGCGCCTTTTTCGTGGCGATTGTGCATCTGATTGTCTACGCCGGTGCCGTCCTGGTTCTTTTTTTGTATGTCATTATGCTTCAGGGAGTCGGCTCGCTGGAGATTCCCTTCCGGGAACGCTTCGGCCTCGGTTATTTGACCGGCGCCATTCTGGCCGCCGCTGCCTTTATTGCCGGATTGCTTTATCTGCTGGCCTCGGCGGCGTCCCCGGCTCTGGCAGGCGCCAATGGCTCTGCGGCCGAACTCGGCCGCGTTCTTTTCTACAAATACCTGCTTCCGTTTGAACTGGCTTCGCTTCTGCTTCTGCTCGGTATTTTTGCCGCCGTGGCGCTGGCCAAGCGCGAGGAGAAAGTAGCATGATGATTCCGGCCACGCATTATCTGATTGTTGCCGGTGCGCTTTTCGGCATCGGCATCCTGGGATTGCTGCTCCGGCGCAATCTGATTCTGATTCTGCTTTCAATTGAATTGATGTTGAACGCGGCCAACCTGGTGCTGGTCACCGGCTCGGCCGTGCATGCCAACCTGGATGGCCAGGTGACGGCTTTTTTTGTCATGATTATCGCGGCGGCCGAAGTTGCCATTGGACTGGCCATCGCCGTTCTGCTTTTCCGCCATGGAGAAACGGTGGATACGCAGGACATTACCTGGTTGCGGGGTTAAACGGATGACCACGGCTGGCTGGCTGATTCTCTGGCTTCCTTTTGCAGCATTCCTGCTGATTGTTTCTTTTTTTCGCGGCCGCGGCACGGCTGCCGGCCTGACCGCGACCCTGGCCATGGCGGCGGCTTTTGCTCTGAGTGTTTCCCTGCTGCCTCCCGTCCTGGCCGAAACGCATCATGGCCACGTGTTTCAGCATGCCCTGGTCTGGATTCCGGTTGGCGGCGTTGTCATCGAGTTCGGTATCCTGCTCAACGGCCTGACGCTTCTCATGCTGCTGGTCGTTACCGGCGTCGGCTCCCTGATTTTTCTGTACTCGCTTTCCTACATGAAAGACGATCCCGATGTCTGGCGCTTTTTTGCTTCGCTTGCGCTTTTTGCTTTCTCCATGCTGGGGATTGTCCTTTCCAACAATCTCATTCAGACCTTCATCTTCTGGGAACTCGTGGGGCTCAGCTCTTACCTGTTGATCGGTTTCTGGTTTGAAAAAGAATCGGCCAGCACCGCCGGCAAGAAAGCATTTCTGACCACCCGCGTCGGCGATGTCGGCATGATGATCGGCATTCTGCTGATTTTTGGTTTCTTTGCGGCCGGCGGGCACGGAACTTTTAATTTTCTCGAGATGCAAACGCACCTGGGCAGTCTTCAGGCCGCTCCGGCCTGGTTCACCGCGGCCGTGCTTCTTCTGTTCATGGGGGTCATGGGCAAGTCGGCGCAGGCACCGCTGCATGTGTGGCTGCCGGATGCGATGGAAGGCCCCACACCGGTCAGCGCGCTGATTCATGCCGCGACCATGGTAGCGGCCGGTGTCTTCCTGCTGGCGCGGCTGGACTTCCTGTTTTTTGCCAGCGCGACGGCTTCTACCGTGATTGCCTGGATCGGTGTGATCACCGCCTTTCTGGCCGCGACCATCGCCGTCGTGCAGAACGACATCAAAAAGATTCTGGCCTATTCCACGCTGAGCCAGCTCGGCTACATGGTCATGGCGCTCGGCCTGCACGCCACGGAGGCCGGCATGTTTCATCTGATGACCCATGCCTTCTTCAAGGCCCTGCTTTTCCTCGGCGCCGGCAGTCTGATTCATGCCTTTCATACGCAGACGATCTGGCAGATGAAAACGCCGGGACTGCTGAAAAAAATGCCGGTCACCGCAGGAACGTTTGTGATCGGCACGCTGGCGCTGATGGGCATACCCCCGCTCAGCGGCTTCTTCAGCAAAGAGGCCATTCTGGCGGCGGCATCGCACGGGCCGGCTCCGCTCTTTGTGCTCAGCCTGGCCGTTGTCTTTCTCACTTCCTTTTACATGGGCCGGCTGATGACCGCGCTTTTTCCCGGCGCCAAAGGACAGGAAAATTCCTCCGCACATGTGCATGAGGCCGACTGGCGCATTCAAATTCCTTTGATTGTGCTCGGCGTGCTGTCTGTTGCCGGCGGCTGGATTCCGGTCGGCCAGTTTCTCGGGATTCATCATCATGAGGCTCATGAACTGGGGCTGCTTTTCTTCCTTTCCATCGGACTGGCGGCGGCCGGATTTATAGCTGCCGTCCTGATCTACCGGGCCACGGGTCCGGCGGGTCCGTCGGGCGGTTTGAAACCGCTTCGTGTTTCAGCCGGACTACTGGAACGCAAATATTTCTTTGATGATTTTTATGACTGGATCATTCGTTACGTGCAGGATGGTCTGGCCCGGGTGCTGGACTGGCTCGAACGCTGGATCGTGGTCGAAGGCGGCGTCAACCAGACGGGCCGCTTCACCCGCACCTGCGGCGACGTGCTGCGGAAACTCCAGACGGGGATGGTGCAGTTTTACGCGCTTCTTTTTACAGCCGGCGCCGCGCTGATGGTCTACGCCATTATTTTCGGAGGGCGCTCATGATTCTCTTGCTGCCGTGGATACCGCTGGCCGCCGCATTTCTTCTGCTGTTTGTGCCGCGCGGACGGGAATCCCTGCTCAAGCCGCTGGCGATTGCCGCCTGCGCCATTCCGTCGCTGCTGACCCTGTACTACCTTTTTATCTTTGATGCCTCCAATGGCGGTTATCAATTTGTGCACCGGTTTGACTGGCTGCCTTCCATGGGGATTCAGTATCAGGTCGGCTTGGACGGGATCAATCTAACGCTCTGTCTTCTGCACGCACTGGTTTCGCTGGCCGGCGTGTTTGTGGCCGTGCGCGTGCATGACCGCCCTAAAAGCTATCTTTTCTTTTACCTGCTGCTGACCGGCAGCATTTACGGTGTCTTTACCTGCCTGGATCTTTTCTTTCTCTATCTCTTTTATGAAATGACGCTGATTCCGCTTTTCCCGATGATCGGCATCTGGGGCAGCCGCAACCGCGAATACGGCGCCATGCAGTTGACGCTCTACATCACAGGCGGGGCCATGCTGGCCCTCTTCGGCCTCATGGCGCTGTATCAGAAACTCGGCCTGAACAGCTTTGACCTGATCCTGATCCGGGAGCATCTGAAGACCCATATGCTCAGCCGCTCCTTCCAGGAATTGCTGACTCCCTTCCTGTTGATCGGATTCGGCGTCATCGCCTCCCTCTGGCCGTTCCACAGCTGGTCGCCGATCGGTTATGCCGCAGCACCGACCGCGGTCAGTATGCTGCATGCCGGCGTGCTGAAAAAAATGGGCCCGTACCTGATTCTCCGCGTCGTCGTCGATTTTCTTCCGGCCGGCATGGCCGAATGGCGGGGCTGGCTGGCGGTGCTGGCCGTGATCGGTATTCTGTACGGCGGATTTGCGGCGATTTGGCAAAAGGATCTGAAATTCATGGTCGGATTCTCAAGCGTCTCCCACATGGGCTACGTTCTGCTCGGGATTGCGGCTTACAATGTGGTCGGCATTTCGGGCGTCGTCTTTTTGATCTTTGCGCACGGCGTGATGGCGGCCTGCTCGTTCGCCCTGATCGGATTTCTTTACGAACAAACTCATGCACGCGGTCTGGACGATTATGGCGGGCTGGCGCGCAAAACACCGTTTATTTCGGTCTGTATCATCATGACCAGCCTGGCCTCACTCGGGCTGCCGGGCTTTGCCAATTTTGCGTCTGAAATCATTATTTTTATCGGGGCCTGGAAGGATTTTCCGCTCCTGGTGGCCTTGGCGGTTTTCGGCGTTCTCGTGACGGCCATTTATCTGATGCGCTCGGTGCAGAAAGTCTGTTATGGTCCCGTCAATACCCGCTGGCCCGATTTGCAGGATGCCCGGGGATTCACGCAAAAATTTCCTTTTATTCTGCTTCTCGGCGCCCTGTTGATTTTCGGATTCTGGCCGGCGGGGCTGCTGCGCATTATTGAACCGGCCGTGGGAGTGATGTTCTGATGACACTGCCTGAACTGAATCTTGGTTTTATCTTTCCTGAATTGCTGCTGACCGGTGTTCTCGCCCTGGCCTGTCTGGCGGAAGCCTTCAGCGGTAAGGCGGCTCCGGCTTCGGGGGGTGTTTCCCGCACCAGCTTGAGTACGCTGGCCGGTACTCTCTTGGGATTTGCGGCCGTGCTGCCGTTTGCAGGCAAAATCGGTTCCGCTTTTGGCGGCATGTTCCTGCTCGATCCCTTTGCCACTTTTTTCAAGGTCTTCTTTGCTCTGACCGCTTTCGTCATTATCCAGATGGCACGGCGTTACTTTGCCGGCACCGGCAAGGGCCATGCGGAGTATTTCCTGATCGTCCTGACCACGCTGATCGGGCTTTTCTTCCTGGTTTCCGCCAATGATTTTCTGATGCTGTTTGTCTCACTGGAAATCGTAACGCTGTCTTTCTACATTCTGGCCGCCTATGCGCGCCACGAACTCATTTCCATCGAAGCCGGCATCAAGTATCTGATTATTGGCTCACTGGCATCCGCTTTTCTTATCTTTGGCGTCAGCCTGATCTATTTCCAGGCCGGAACTACCGCTTTTCCCGAAGTGCGGCAGTTTGCCCTGCTCTATCCGGATAACAAACTGCTGCTGCTCGGCATTTTGATGATTCTTGCCGGCGCAGGATTCAAAATGGCGGCGTTCCCGTTCCAGTTCTGGGTGCCGGATGTTTATGAAGGCGCCCCGACTCCAACCGTGGCGTATTTGTCTGTCGCTTCCAAAGCCGCCGGTTTTGCTATTTTTCTGCGCCTGATTTTTATCGTCTTTCCCGTCATTACCGAATCGTATGCTTTTCTGCTGGCGCTCATCGCCGCCGCCACGCTGCTTTACGGCAATCTCGGCGCGCTGGTGCAGACCAACATCAAGCGCCTGTTCGGTTACTCGAGCATCGGTCATGCCGGTTATCTTTTAATCGGTTCCGTGGGCGGGCAGTTCGGTGCCGAGGCCATGCTTTATTACCTGATCGCTTATGCCGTCAGCACGCTGGCCGTGTTCTATCTGCTCAGTCTGGCCGGCAAGCAACTCCAGAGCGATGACATCGCTGCCTATCAGGGGCTCGCCCAGCGCTCGCCTTTCCTGGCCGGAGCCCTGTTTCTGGCGCTGCTCTCGTCGGCCGGAGTGCCGCCCCTGGCGGGATTCACGGGAAAATTCTTTGTTCTGCTTTCGGCGATCCGCGCCGATATGGAATGGCTGGCCCTGCTGGGCGCTATTCTGGTGGTGGTCTCGCTTTACTACTACCTGGTGATCGTGCGTACGATGTACTTTGAAGAGCCGGTTCGCAAGGAGCCGGTTACGGCCGATCTTTTCTCCCGCCTTTTTATCGTGGCGATTTCCGCCGCCATCATCGTGGTCGGCGTCTGGCAGGCACCTTTTATGGCCTTCGCCCAGAACGCGGCACGTTACCTTTTCTAATTATCTTCTCTCTCGGAAGACTCCGGTCGTTTTTCTTCGCGGCCGGGCAGGTTCTTTTCGATTTTATCGAGCGTCTTGTAAGAATCTTCCGCCAAGCGGTACAGTTTTTCGCTCAAAGCCTCAACCGTGGATTCCTTAAAAACACCGATCCGGAAATACTTGATCACCTGTTCCATTTCGTCCGCCAATTTCCGCATTGGCTGCCGGACGGCCATGTTCATCTGCTCAACCCATTGCCCATAAGCGTCAGTTACCAACCGGCGAACACTACTGTCCTGACTTTCAACCATCTGATCCAGCATATCCGCATACCGGAAAGCAATAGCCGCCGTTTCGCCCAATTCTGACAAAGCATCGAGTTCTGCCAGCGCCAGCTCAATCCCACTCCGGCGGGAATCAAGCACCAGAAACCCGGTCAGCGATTCGTGCAAAAATAATGGCACACAAACCTTAGCGCCGATCGCCTCCATCCGGCCCGTCACAATGATCGGGAATTGAACCGCCTCTTCAGGATTTTCCAGATTCACCAAATCATGTCTTTCCGTGAGATATTTAACAAAGAAATCCCCGGCTTCAATTTCACGCAAACTGCTGATTCCCCCGGCTGCCCAGATGCATTTATAATTTCCGCGCTCAACTTCCTCAAGAAACAATCCAGCCCCCTTCAGTGCCAGACCTTCATATAATCCGGCACCAAGCAAAGTCGCGCCCGATTCCACGGTTTTAATCTTCAAAATCTGACGCCGCAATTCCTTAACCACCGCCACTGTTTGCGCATCGCCGCCGCGAATCAATTTTCCCGCCAGCAGCCACCGGCGAAAAGTATCATGCATCGCCACCATAATAAAAAGCACAACCGCTGCAAGCGCGTAGGGCGGCATGGATAAAGGTCTCACTAATGAAAGCTGCGTAATCCCCCACCCGGCCAACAACAACAGACAGCCGATCAGAAAAATCCCGGTATGCACATAGAGAAACCGGACGAAGTTTCCCACATCCCGGTTCCGGACATACAAACTGGTTAGGGCAATGACGGGAATATAAACCGCCACCAAACCGTTTCCATACGGCGGGACGGGAATATCGTAACAGAGAAAAAAGTTCGTCATGCCGCCGCCAAAACCGAGCAGGCAGCCGATCAGAATCGCCAGATACCGCTTTCGCTCACGATCGCTTTTGCAGGTGCGCACGGCGAGCGCTAGATTTCCGATACAAAGCAGAACATTTCCCGTCAACCAGCCAAAATAAAAATGAAATAATTCACCGGTTTCCGGCCAATAGGGAAAAATATTTTTAGCGCGCAAACCTGAGATCAGGAAAGGACTCCAGCTGAAGCAAAGCAGCACTGCTGCCGCCAGAATATTCAGTACCCGGAGGGGTTTTACCAGATTTTTGGCGCCGGTCCGACGGAAAATATATTCGGTAAAAAAAAGAGGGACCGGAAGCGTGCTGGCAATTTCCAATCGAACCCAGAATAGGGCACCCGCCGGATTTCCGGTATGCATCATGGCAATCCAGACGGCATAGCAGATGGCCCAAAGCGCGGCAAAAACGGCAAACCCAAGAAAGCAGAACCTCAGGGCCGTCCTTTTTCTCGGAATCCGAAGCACTAGCAGCGCCGAAAATATGACCATCACGGCGTTCAAGACAGCGGTCCAGAAGTAATATCCCATGGTTTAGGCGGCTTTGAGTTGGTCCAGCACCTGCTGAAAATCGCGATATGTCACGGGTTTCTTTAGTACGCTGTGCAAGCCGGCACGCCGGCATTTTTCAAGCGCGTCGTCATCTTTAGTATTCATCAGTCCGACCACACGGACATCGCGGTAAACGCTCCACATCCGGCAGGCATCCACCACCTGGCGGCTGTGATCACTGGATTCTCCTTCAGCGGAAAAAACAAACAAATCGTACGGCACTTCCTTAAGCATCTGAAACGCGTCTTCTTCCGAATGTGCCACATCCACACTACATCCCAGCTCTTCGAGCATACGTTTTTCCAAACGCTGATCCGCTTCTTGCGGATCCAGGATCAGAGCACTGATCAGAAGCGAGCGCTTTTCGACCGGCGCGGCAGAACTTTCGCCGTGCGGCGCAGCAAGCGCCAACGATACATCCACATGAAAGGCGGATCCTTTTCCCGGTACGCTTTCCGCCCAGATTTTTCCCTGCATCAACTGAACCAATTGAGAACAGATCGAAAGCCCCAACCCCAGCCCGCCGTAGCGCCGTGTCGTTGAACCATCCAACTGGGTTAAATCTTCAAAAAGATGGGCCAGATTTTCCGGCGAAATTCCGATGCCGGTATCTTCGACGGTGAGATGAAAACGGGATTTGCCCACAGCTTCCGCATCTGCACGGACTTTAAGAGTCACACTGCCGTTGTCGGTAAATTTAATGGCATTTTCAATCAGCACGGTCAGCATCTGGACCGTTCGTCCCGGATCCCCGAGTACCTGCCGCGGCACGGAATCGGGAAAATCCAGCGTGAGCGCCAGTCCTTTATCCTTGGCGCGCGCCAGATGGGCGCTCACCACTTTGTCGCAAACCTGATGCAAATCAAAGGGCGATTCTTTCAAGGTCAGCTGCCCGGTGCTGGACTTGGAAAAATCCAGCAGGTCATTGATCAAACGTGAAAGATTTTCGGATGCATTCTTGACGGCCTCGGCGCATTCCTGCTGCTCCTGATTCAGACCTGAATCCAGAATGAGATCATTCATTCCGATAATGATGGCCATCGGAGTGCGCAATTCATGACTGGTGTTGCGCATGAATTCTGATTTCAGACGGTTGGCCCGCTCCGCTTCGTCGCGCGCCAGACGCAGGCGCCGGCTGGATTCATCCAGGTTCTGCGCCATCCGGTTGAATGTATCCGCCAGACTGCCGATTTCATCTCCTGATTCCACCTGCACACGCGACTTCAGGTCGCCGCGCCCCAGTTTTTCCGCCGCTTCGCGCAGCTTGCCAATCGGCCGCACGATCGATCGCGCCAGAAGAAACCCGATCGCGACCGCAAAAAATACCATGGCAATAAAAATCGTATTGGCAATCCAGAGCGACCGTCGTGCGGCCAGGTCCGCACTCGCATAGCCGCGCCCCAGTTCTTCCGTTCGCTGGGCAATCGCGCGGTCAATCACCTGATTGAGCCGCTCGGCGGTCCGCTCAAGTGATTCTTTCACACGGCGCAGCCCGGTCTGCGATCCCTTTTTCTTCTCCTGAATCAGATCCAGCCCGAGCTGGTAGACCGCCGTTTCAATTTGACTGACTTCATAAACAATCTGCTTGTCCTCCGGCTTTTTAGACGTCATGAAATACTGATTCTGCCATTTTTTCTGGCGCTCATTGGCCAGCTGAAATACTTCGGATTCGTTTTCAATGAGGATATTGGAAAAGATCTCGCGCTGCATTTTGAGAAGCGCGGCCTTTAATTCGCCGAGGCTGATGACCGTAGGAACGACTTCATCCACCAGGGCGTCATAGTTATCAATGGCCTGGCCGCCCAGATGAATATGCAATCGTCCCACGACGGCGATGAACAGGGAAAGAACAAGAAAGCCCAGAATGAATTTGGTTTTCAGCTTCATAAGGGTTGATACAGGTTTGTGTTATTTTATCGGCCATGAAGCCGAAAAGGGAGAGCCCAGTTGCTTCCTTATTAATAAGTATACCCGACGAATCAGACCCGGACGGCCCAGAGAGGAATATTCAGGCGCTGGCGGAAGGTTTCCCCGGCCAGCAGGGCTTCTTTACGCCCGGGCAGGGCATGCCGGCCGTGAAGCGCAGGATTCCGCCCGGCCGCATTGATTTTGAGGAAAAGGCCGATTCCGGAATGGATGGTGTGCTTGCCGAAAAGCCCGTTGATTTCGTCCACTTCCCGCGCCAGGCGCTCCATGCGCAGCACCCGCAGCGGATCTTCAAACAAATCCCACTGGCGTCCGTGATCTTCTTCGATGGCGCTCAGCACAATTCCGGTGTAACGGTACAACGTGTCCGGTTCGTACAATCTTTCCAGCATGGATTGAATCAATCCGAACGCTTCCTGCGGGGAAATCGTGCCGCGGTTCAGCGCCCCCTCCATGGCTGCCGAACGGAAATCCTGCCGTCTCAAACAAACCACAATGCGCCGCGCGCGCAAATGATAACGCCGCAATTTGATGAACGCCGATTCCGCATTGCGAAAAAGCTGGGCCTTGAGGTACATGAAATCCGACGACGGCGGCGTGAACGTCTTGCCTTTGGAAATGGAATCATAAGACGTCTTGGCTTCAGGGTTGAGCGCGTACACAGGTTCGCCGCGCAACTCGCGCCAGATTTCATGCCCGACTTTGCCCAGCCACTGCCGCACGGTGGTCTCCGGCTGGCGCACGTATTCCCACGCCGTGCGAATACCTTTTTTACGCAGGAAGGCGGTCGTATTCGGGCCGATGCCCATCACTTCCTGCACCGGAATCTGCGCGAGAAAGCGGTGAATCTCGCGGCCCGGCACCACCGTAAAACCGCGCGGCTTGCGGAATTTGGAAGCCAGTTTGGCCAGAAGGCGCGTTACGCTGAGTCCGGCGGACACCGGAATATCCAGCTCCTTTTCAATTTCAGCCTGCATGCGGCGGGCAATTTCCGGATACCCCATGCGGAAGGTCCGCCGCAGCCCGTCCAGGCTGGCCAGCCCTTCATCGATCGACGACTCTTCCACTTCCGGCGTAAAACGCCGCATGATGGCAAACATGCGTTTTGAAATCAGCGAATAGCTTTCGTAATCACTCGGCAAAATCACAACCTCCGGACAGATTTTACGCGCTTCCCAGATCGGAGTTGCCCGACGGATACCGCGGGCCTTGGCTTCGTAAGAGAGTGACGCCACGATGTTGCGCTCCTGCCCCGTCACCACCGGACGGCCTTTCAGTTCCGGATGCAGGGATTGTTCGCAGGAGGCAAAAAACGCATCGCCATCCAGATGCAGGAAGGCGCGCGGCCAGGAAGAAAGCATGAGCGGATTATTTTCGGCCGGTGCCATACTTGCGGATACAGCAAACCACGACGCCGCCGATTTTCAGCTCTTCACGCGCGCGAATCGGCGGGTACTTGCGGTTGGCCGCTTCAAGCGTAATCTCGCGGCCTTTCTTGTTGAAATATTTCATCGTCCATTCGCCGTCGACCTGGGCAATCACAATATCGCGCGGACGCGGTTCGCGGCCGCGTTCGACAATCACCAGATCGCCGGGCAAAATGCCGGCATCAATCATAGAGTCGCCGCTGACTTTTACCAGATAACTTGCCTGCGGATTTTTGACGAGAAATTCATCCAGCGAAAGCGTATCGATCAGTTCTTCTTCGGCCGGCGAAGGAAAACCCGCCTGCACCGTGCCAATCAGCCGCAAACCGGAACGCACCGGCATCAGGCGTCCGGTTTCATCCTGCTGAATGCATCCGGCCTCCACCAGCCGCTGCACGGCGCGACGCACACCGCCCTTGGAACGGTAACCCAGTAGCTGCTGCATTTCGGAAAAACTGGGAGCGCGCTGCCGGGTGCGGCAAAAATCCTGAATACGGGCCTTCAGAGACTGGAGATCCAGACGACGGGGCGACATGCTGCAATTATAAGCGTACGTTCGTACGCTGTCAAATGAGCGGCCCGAAAAACTGGAACGGCGGTCAACTGCCGGTAATGCGGGACTTGAGCTTGAGGATATCGGCTTTGCGGAAAAGGCGGTAATTATTCATGGGATTCCGGTGCGACTTCAATTTGCTGGAATTGGCCCACCGCCGGATCGTCAAAGGTGCGACGCCCAAAAGCTTTGCGGCTTCACCGACTGTAAGTAGATCCTTCATATTCAAAAATATACAAGGTGGTCCAACCTGTGTCAATTTTTGGGCCACAATGACACACTTTAGCCCTTTTTGGGGCTTTCCCCTTTCAAAAAAAATGGCACGCGTCTTGATATTACAAAGGTGAGGGAGTTGCAGGAAACAACCCAATTAAAAAAGGAGGGATCACCTATGAATCTCATGAAGCGTACCGAATCCTGGGATCCTTTCGATCTGCTTTCGGATGTGCAGCACGATCTGAACCGCGTGTTTGACCGCTCACTCCGGGGGCAGAACGGATGGACCCGTTCTTTCCGGCCCGATCTGGAAGTGAGAGAAGAAAAGGACCGTTTTGTGGTCCATGCCGATTTGCCCGGGATGAAAAAGGAGGACCTGAGCATTTCGGTAGAAGGCACTTACCTCACCCTGCGCGGCGAGCGTAAGGAAGAAACCGAGTCCAAGGAAAAGGGTTATCGTTATTCCGAGCGGTTTTTCGGAACCTTTTCGCGGACCATTGAACTTCCGACGGAAATCGATGCGCAAAAGGTGAAGGCTGCTTACAAAGATGGCGTGCTGGAAATCCAGCTGCCGAAATCTGAAAGTGCCAAACCGAAACAAATCGACATCGAAGTGAAATAACGCATTCAAGAAGGGGGACAGGTTTCAGCCTGTCCCCCTTTTTTTTCAGGAGGTCACGATGACGGAAGAAAACCAAAATAAAACGAACATGCCCAAATGGGCGTGGGGCATCATCCTTCTGCTGGTTCTGCTGGTTCTTTTGCAGGGCGGCATTTTGTTTTCTCTTTTGAAAGAACGTAACCAGCCGGTACCGGAACCTGTACGCACGACCTATGAACCGCCGGCGGCAGCGAGCGGTTTGCGTTCGGGCCAGGTTCCTGCCGGAGCTGCGGCGCTTGATGCCTTTCTCGCCGATCCGTTTTCAACGATGGCGCGGATGGAAAGCCAGATGAACCGGATGATGCAGGGACTGCTGGCTTACGGCGGTCCGGCGGCCACCGGTTTTGATTTTGCCCCCTCCATTGACCTGGAAGAAAAGGCGGATCATTACCTCGTGCGAGCCGATCTGCCGGGACTCGAAAAAGACAAGATCCAGGTTTCCGTGCGCGGCAATCTGCTGACGATTCAGGGCGTACGGCAAAGCGGATCCGAATCGCGTGAAGAGGAAAGCGGATTTTATGCGCGGGAGGTTTCCTACGGCAGTTTTGCGCGGACCATTACGCTGCCGGGCCCGGTGAACGAAGCCGGCATTCAGGCGCAGTACGAAAACGGGGTGCTGCAGGTCACCCTGCCCAAAGCGCAGGGCGAGAAAGATACCCGCAAAATCAGCGTGCAGTAGAGGACGGCAGGACCGCTTCGATCTGGCGGATCACCGCCGGGTCGAGCGGGTCGTCGCCCGAACCAAAACGCGCCACCACTTCCCCTTCCGGATTCACCAGGAACTTGTTGAAATTCCAGCGGATACCGCCCGGAAACGGCGACTCTTCGGTCAGATAGCGGTAAAGCGGATGCTGTTCCTTGCCCTTCACCTGGATTTTGGAAAAAAGATCAAATTCGACTCCGTAACGCAGCGAGCAGAATTCGCGGATCTCGGCATTCGTCCCCGGTTCCTGCCGGCCAAAATCATTGGACGGAAAGGCCAGCACGCTCAGGCCCTTGCCGGCGTATTTTTCATGGAGTGCCTGCAGGCCTTTGTACTGCGGCGTGTACCCGCAGCGCGAGGCCGTATTGACGATCAGAAGCGCCCGCCCCTGATACGCCGAAAGCGGCTGCGGCGTGCCGTCATTGCGAAGCGCTTCGAATTGATGAACCGGCCCGGTTTTATTTGCATTTGTCATCGGAACCCCCAGAAAGAAAACCAGCATGCTTGTGATCACCCATTTCATTTCCCGCCTCCCCGTTTGGATTTTGTTTCCAGCGTCATGCGGACCGGACAGTGGTCCGAGCCCATCACCGAAGAAAGAATATCGGCCGATTTGAGCCGCGGCCGCAGCGCCGGCGAAATCAGAAAGTAATCGATGCGCCAGCCGATATTGCGCTCGCGCGCGCGATGCATCTGGCTCCACCAGCTGTAATGCCCGCCTTCCGTACAGAACTCGCGGAAGGTATCAATGAAACCCGCCTTCACCAGATTGTCAAAACCGGCCCGTTCTTCATCGGTAAAACCGTGATTGCGGCGGTTGGCTTTCGGGTAGGTAAGATCGATTTCCTGATGCGCCACGTTGAGGTCGCCGCAGAAAATTACGGGCTTTTTCTTTTCGAGATTCCTGAGATGCTTCAGAAAATCCACGTCCCATTCCAGCTGGCGGTACGGCAGGCGTTCGAGCGAGCGCTTTGAATTGGGCGTGTAGACATTCACCAGAAAAAAGTCGTCGTACTCGGCCGTAATCACGCGGCCTTCCTGATCGTGCTTGTCGATACCGAGGCCGTAAATGACTTTGAGCGGCGGAATCCGCGTCAGGATCAGGGTTCCGGCATACCCGCGCTTTTTCGCGGCATTCCAGAACGGCGTGTAACCGTCCAGCACCAGATCCACATCGCTGGGTGCGGCTTTGGTTTCCTGCAGACAGAGAATGTCCGGGTGAAATTCTTTCAGAAAATCCGCGAATCCTTTTTTCAGGATGGCGCGGATCCCGTTGACGTTCCAGGAAATGAGAGTAATTTCAGCCATGCCCGGGCATTGTACCACACATCCGATCTTCGACGAGGTGCCAGGCACCTTTGCTTGGTTCCCGTCAAAGGAGCCTGGCACCTGGCGTTAAGCCGGAACGAGCTTGCGGCCGTCGGCCCGCAAGGTGATCCGCCCGTCGTGCCCCGCATCCACTTCCACATGCGCGCCGTCGCGGATTTCCCCGCCCAGAAGCGCCCGCGCCAGCTGCGTCTCCAGCTTGCGCTGAATCAACCGCTTGAGCGGACGTGCGCCGTACACAGGATCATACCCCTGGCGCGCCAGATGCTCTTTGGCCGCCGGCGTCAATTCGATTTCAATTTTTCGTTCCGCCAGGCGGCGCCGCACGGCGGCTGTAAACAGATCGATGATCTGCGTGATTTCGGCTGTCGTCAGCGGTTTGAACAGGACCGTTTCATCGACACGGTTCAGAAACTCGGGCCGGAAATGCATCCGGAGTTCGCGCAACACACTTTCGCGGGCACCTTCGGTAATCTCTCCCTCACGAATCCCTTCCAGCAAATGCTGCGATCCGATATTGCTGGTCAGGATGATGACGGTATTTTTAAAATCCACCGTGCGTCCCTGCGCATCGGTCAGACGGCCGTCGTCCAGAATCTGAAGCAGCACATTAAACACGTCATGATGCGCCTTCTCGATTTCATCAAACAGCAACACGGAATACGGCTTGCGGCGCACCGCCTCCGTCAACTGGCCGCCCTCTTCGTAGCCAACATACCCCGGAGGCGCTCCGACCAGCCGCGACACCGTGTGCTTTTCCATGTATTCACTCATGTCGAGACGGACGATGTTTTCCTCACTGTCGAAAAGCGCCTCGGCCAGGGCTTTGGCGAGTTCGGTCTTGCCGACCCCGGTCGGCCCCAGAAACAGAAACGACCCGATCGGCCGCCGCGGATCCTTGATGCCGGCCCGGGCGCGGATCACGGCATCCGAAACCAGCTGCACCGCTTCCTCCTGCCCGATCACGCGCTTGTGGAGCAGATCCTCCAGATGCAGCAGCTTTTCGCGTTCACTTTCAACCAGACGCGTCACGGGAATACCCGTCCAGCGCGCCACGATCCCGGCGATTTCTTCTTCCGTCACTTCCTGGCGCAGCAGCGTGGTTTCGGCCGCCGCCCCGGACTTTTCCAGCCCGGCCAGTTTCTTTTCCATTTCCGGCAGCTTGCCATGCCGCAGCTCCGCGACGCGGTTGAGATCGTACTGCCGCTCGGCGGTTTCAATGTCATGTTTCACCTTTTCAATGGATTCGCGCAGCTCCTGCACTTTCTGAATGGATTTTTTCTCCTGCTCCCAGCGCGCCTTCATTTCGTCGCGGCGGGTTTTCAAATCGGCCAACTCCTTGCGAATTTTTTCCAGGCGCTCGCGGCTGGCCGCATCCTTTTCTTTTTTCAATGCCGTCTCTTCGATTTCCAGCTGCAGGACGCGCCGCGACACCTCATCCAGTTCGGAAGGCATCGAATCCATCTCGGTGCGGATCAACGCGCAGGCTTCATCCACCAGATCAATCGCTTTGTCCGGCAGAAAACGGTCGGTGATGTAGCGGTCCGAGAGCACCGCGCTCGCCACCAGGGCATTGTCCTGGATGCGAACGCCATGATGCACTTCAAAGCGCTCCTTCAGGCCGCGCAGAATGGAAACCGTATCCTCCACGCTGGGCGGGTCCGTCATGACCGGCTGGAAGCGCCGCTCCAGCGCGGCATCCTTTTCGATGTGCTTGCGGTATTCATCCAGCGTCGTCGCGCCGATGCAATGCAATTCGCCGCGCGCCAGCATGGGCTTGAGCATATTGCCCGCGTCCATCGAACCTTCGGCTTTGCCTGCCCCGACAATGGTGTGAAGTTCATCAATGAAAAGCAGAATGCGCCCTTCGCTTTTGCGGACTTCCTGCAACACCGCTTTGAGACGTTCCTCGAATTCGCCGCGGTACTTGGCACCCGCCACCAGCGATCCCATATCAAGGGCAAAAATGGTTTTATCCCGCAAGCCTTCGGGCACGTCGCCGCGCACAATGCGCTGGGCCAGACCTTCGACAATGGCCGTCTTGCCGACACCGGGTTCGCCGATCAGCACAGGATTATTTTTGGTTTTGCGCGAGAGAATGCGGATGACGCGGCGGATTTCCGGATCGCGCCCGATGACCGGGTCGAGTTTGCCGCGCCGCGCCTCGGCCACCAGATCGCGGCCATATTTTTCAAGCGCTTCGTAACTGGCTTCGGGATCCGCACTCGCCACGCGCTGATGGCCGCGGATCTGCACCAGCGTTTTCAGGATGCGGTCGCGGGTCACCCCGGCGGCCTGCAGCACCGCCGAAGCGGGCGTTTCCTTCCCGGTCGTAAACGCGAGCAGAAGGTGCTCCACCGAAATGTATTCGTCCTTCAACTGGCGCGCTTCTTTTTCCGCCTGCGCCAGCAATTCATTCAGCCGCGGGGACACGTAAATCTTGCCGGGTTCCATCCCGGAACCGCTCACGCGCGGGACTTTGGCCAGCGCCGCTTCGGTCTGGGCCAGCACACCGTCGGCCGGCACCTCCATTTTTTCGAGCAGCCGCCGCACCAGCCCGTCCCGCGGCGCCACAAGACTGGCCAGTAAATGTTCCGTCTCCACCTGCTGGTGGCCGGACTCCGCCGCCCGGCTTTGGGCGTCGGCCAATGCTTCCTGCGATTTGAGGGTGAAACGATTGATGTCCATGGGTGATCCTCCACCCGTGGAAATTCAAGTTCTGTGCCAGCTGGTTTCCCTAGGGAAAAGCGACAAGGAAGGGCTGAAATGAGTCAATTTGACGCAGCGCGGGATTACCCTTGTGCGGCGAATTGCTCGCGGAGGAAGGTCTGGACATCGGGAAGTTCGTCGGCGGGCGGCTGGAGGGCCTGCCGGGCGCGCTGCTCGGCGATCTGCCGCTGGGTTTCGGCCAGCAGCTGCTGGCTCTCTTCGATTTTGCCCTGCCGTTCCAGCACCAAGGCCAGCCCCAGGCGGGCGCTGATGTAGCCGGGCTCGAGCGCAACGATTTCGCGGTACTTGTCCTCGGCTTGTCCCAGCCGTCCGATCTGGCGGTAAGTTTCGGCCAGAAGAAAGTCGATGTCGATCTGGCGCGGAAAGAAAAAGTGCAGGTGATTGAGCAGGGTTTCGGCCTTGGCCTGCTCTCCCGCTTCCAGGTAACCGAGCGCGAGATGAAACAAAAACTGCGGTGCCCGCACGCCTTCGTAAAACAGTTTCTCCCAAAGCCGCAGGGCATCTTCAAAACGTCCCTGCGCAAAGAGCAGCGAGCCCAGCTGGTACTTGATTAACTGATCATCCGGTTTCAACTCGGCCAGGCGGTTGAGCATCTTCAGCGCCTCATCCGGCTCATTGCGCCGCTGATACAAGACGCTCAGCGCCAGCAAAGCGGTTTCGTTTTTCGGTTCGATCTCGAGCGCCTTTTTGAAACTCGTGATCGCTTCATCCTCGCGCCGGAACCGCAGCAGCAATCCGGCATGCACGACCCAGATGCCCGCATCGCCGGGATTCAGTTCCAGCGCTTTTTCGATGCGCTCCAGAGATTTTTCCACCTCTTCGGACAGGTAAAGCATTTTGGCCGAGAAAACCCGCAAATGAAAATTATCCGGCGCCGTTTCCAACGCACGTTCATAAAACCGGTTCGCTTCGGCGGGCTGTCCCATCATGCGGTAGACATGCCCGAGCGAAATCAGCGCTTCGGTGTCATCGGCGTTTTCAATCAGCCGGCGGTTCAGATTTACAATCAGGGCATTGATCCCGAATTCCGGGTTGGGATTCGTCATGAGGGAAAGCCGGAAGAGATCATCCACATTGCGCTCGTAGGCATCAAATCCGATATCGGGAATTGTATCGCTGTCGACAGCCGGTGCAAACAGCGCCTCTTCTTCCATGGCGCCGGGCAGGGCGGACCCCTCCGGCGCCTCCGCCAGAGAAACCGGCAGGGCAGCAAAAAAAGAAAAGGCCAGAATTAAAAGTCCGTGCAGGCGACTCATCATTCCGATCATGATACCGGGCTTGAAAAAAGGATGCCAGAAATTTCTGTGTGAAGTCTCAGGTGCGCTGAAGATGGACGGCGGTTTCGATATGCGTGGTGCGGGGAAACATGTCGTAAGGGATGACTTCACGCAATTTCCATTTTTTGGCGGACAGGATCAACTGAAGATCGCGGACCAGACTGCCCGGATGGCAGGAAAGATAGACCAACTCGGCCGCGCCCTCAAAAGCGGCGAGCGCTTCGCACAAGCGGCTGTCCATCCCCTGCCGCGGCGGATCGAGAAACAGAAAACTGCGGTGCGAAGCCAGCCGCGGCGCCAGCTGGGGAAACACCGCCTCGACCTGCCCTTCCACGATTTCAGTATGCGGCAGGGATGCCGCATTGTGCTTGAGCGCCTCAAGTGAGGCCGGATGCGCTTCCACACAAATCCGGAACGGAACCTCCCGGCCGGCCAGCAGGGCAAACGGCCCGGCGCCGGCGTAAAGATCGGCAAAATATTCCGGCTGAAAATCCTCGACCCAGCTGCGCACCTGATCCGCGATTTTACGCGTGACGGCGGGATTCGCCTGAAAAAAACCACGCGTCGACGCCCAGAAGGTGCGGCCGCCCAGCGCCACGGGATACAACCCCGCCACCCGGCTGGTGACCATTTTGCCGTCGGCATCGCGCCAGAACGTGCAGGATGCTTCCGGCGGCGCCGATTCAAACACTTCCTCGAAGGCCGCCTCCAGCGCCGAATCCGCCAGCAGACAGTGTTCCACCGGCACCACGCGTTCATTGTCTTCGGAAATAAATCCGGGACGGCCTTCGGGCGTGTAATGCAGGGTCACATGCTGACGGTAGCCGTAGGATTCCGGCGACGGCACCAGAGAGCGCACTTGTTCGGGACGGATGCCAAGCCGCGTCACAAAGAGATCCCGCACCTGCTGTTCCTTGCCGCGGCATTCTTCGGCATACTGCATGTGCTGATACTGGCATCCGCCGCATTCCCCCACATACGGACACGGCGGCTGAAGCCGCATGGGCGAAGGCTTGAGGATTTCAACGGTCATCGCCGTACAGAAATTTTTCTTGTCGCGCTGCAACTGCGCGCGCACGCGCTCGCCCGGCAGCGCTTTTTCGACAAAGCAGACTTTGCCGTTCACGTAGCCGAGCCCGGCACCGCCGTACGCGAGTTTCACAATATCGATTTCGAATTCAGGACGGGAGGCCATCAGGCCTTTTCGGATCGTTTCAGGATGAGCGCCCATTCACGGGCCGAAACGGGCTGCACTGAAAGCCGCTGGCCGCGCTGCAGAAGCGGCATTTTTTCGAGCCCCTTCATCCCGCGCAGTTCTTCCAGCGGGTTCAGGCGTGTGAATTGGGAAACAAGCTTGACGTCGATCACAAACCAGACCGGTTTTTCTTTTGTGGCTTTTTCATCGTAGTAGCG
>CAZGID010000003.1:0-31336 GCA_964526065.1 uncultured bacterium | reverse complement strand
TGATCCGCGTCGTGGCGTATTGTACCCTTACTGGAGAACCAATTACGTTGAAAGCCGCACAAAATGTGCTTCAGGCCTCGGTTCAGGAAGAAGAACAAAAAATCTCCATTGAACAAATCCAGCGCCTTGTGGCAGATTATTTCAATCTGAAAATCTCCGACCTTCGTTCCAAGAGACGGACAAAATCAATTGCTCGACCCCGGCATATTGCCATGTATCTGGTTCGTTCCATGACCGATTATTCCCTGCCTGAAATCGGAGAATATTTCGGCGGCCGTGATCACACTACGGTCTTGCATGCCTTTCATAAACTGTCAGAGGAAATCAACCAGGAGGCGACGACCCGGCGGCTCATTGAAGAGCTCAAGGATATGTTGAAAAAGGGGCGGTAGTTTTCCCCAGCTTTTTTATATCATAAGTTATTTAAATAAAAGGAGTTACTGGATTTATCCACATTTCCACAGGAATTATGATTACGACGGCTGTTTTTTATAAATATAATTGTCTCAGAAAAGCAGGAGGCATCTGCCATGGAATTTAAATGTCCGAAAGGAAATTTTCTCAAAGCCATCAGTCTGGTCAGTAATGTGACCAGCACCAAAGCGGCCACACTGCCGATTCTGGGAAACATTCTTCTCGAAACTCGGGACACCGGAGAACTTTCTCTGGTCGGCACGGATCTGGAAGTTGGTATCTCGACGCGTCTGGAAGTGGAAGTGCAGGAACCGGGCAGTATCACGGTGCCGGCGCGCAAGCTGCTGGACATTGTGCGCGAACTGCCCGAAGGGGACGTGCATATTACAGTGGCCAAAAATAATGCCGTAAATATTAGAGCCGGAAAAGCGTTTTTCAAAATCATGGGGCTTGGTAAAGAAGATTACCCCCGCCTGCCCGAATGGAAAGAAGAAAATGCCCTCGAAGTTGATCAGGCGGTGGTCAAAGAATGTCTTTCATTGACCGTCTTTGCCATTTCTAATGATGAAACCCGCTATGTGCTCAACGGAATTTTTGTTGCGGTAAAAGAAACGAAAATTCAGTTTGTTGCAACGGATGGACGACGCTTGGCACTTGCGGAAAAAGATTTGAAAGAGAAAGTCAAAAAACCGTTTGAAATGATTATTCCGACAAAAGCGGTGAATGAATTAAGCAAGATTCTGGGATGGGAAGGAACGGTTAAAATTATCCCTTCACAAAACCAGGTTATTTTTCATTTCGGAGACACGTATCTGATTTCCCGCCTGATCGAAGGAAATTTTCCGAACTACAAACAGGTGATTCCCAAAGAAGGAAAAACGCAGTCGCAGGTCAGCCGCGACAGCTTTCTGCAGGCGGTGCGCCGCGCCTCTTTGTTGACTTCATCGGATTCTCCGGCCGTTAAAGTGGATTTTGTAAAAGGACGGATTCTGGTTTCATCCCGGTCGCCGAATCTTGGAGAAGCGAAAGAAGAAATAGAAGCGGATACTAACGGCAACGACATCAGCATCGGGTTCAATCCGCATTATCTGACCGATGCACTGAAGAATCTCGATATTGAAAATGTTTCATTGTCTTTGACGGATCCTGACAAACCGGGTTTGATGACGGGAAAAGAAGGTTATAAATATGTCATCATGCCGATGCAGTTGAACTAAACCAAGCCGGCCGCAGGGTGAATATTTTAGGAGATATTCTAACGCGTGTTTTTGATAACCTTCGAACGGCGCAAAATACACCGAGACAAAAAATTATTCAGGCATGGCCTTCGATTGCGGGAAGCCGCATTGCGGGACACACAAAACCCGATCTTAAAGATCGCGGCATGTTGATTGTCTGGGTAGATCAGTCGGCACTTGCCTTTGAATTGCGGCAGCGCTATGAAGCCGCGCTGCTGAAACGCGTGCAGGCGGTTGTTGGAAGTGAAAATGTTTCTGCGGTCCGCTTTAAAGTCGGACAGCTGCGTTAAGACAGGTAAACGGAAAACGGAGATCAGCTGAAATGCCAAAAACCATCGAAAAGAAAAAGAAGTCCGCTGGCGCGGGAGATCAGTACGACGCAACCAAAATTCAGGTGCTCGAGGGAGTCGAAGCGGTCCGGAAACGGCCCGCAATGTATATCGGCGACACCACGCAACGCGGTCTGCATCATCTTGTTTACGAAGTCGTCGACAACTCCATCGACGAAGCGCTCGCCGGACACGCGACCCACGTTGAAGTTGTGATTCAGTCGGATGGCAGCGTGCAGATTTCTGATGACGGCCGCGGTATTCCGGTAGATATGCATGCAACACAGAAAAAGTCCGCGCTGGAAGTCGTAATGACGACACTGCATGCCGGCGGTAAATTCGACAACAAGGCCTATCGTGTCTCGGGCGGTTTGCACGGTGTCGGTGTTTCGGTGACGAACGCACTTTCGGAATGGTGCGAAGTGGAAGTGCACCGCGAAGGAAAAAAATACGTCCAGTCGTATGAAAAAGGAAAACCGACCAGCAAGGTGGATGTTAAGGGCGCGACAAAAAAACGCGGCACCACCGTGACGTTCAAGCCGGACGCGACGATTTTCTCAACCGTTGAATACAGCTTCGATATTCTGTCAAAGCGCATGCGGGAACTGGCTTTCCTGAACAAAGGGATTCGCATTACATTGCGCGATGAGCGCGTGAAGAAAGGTACAAAAGAAGCGGTCTTTTTGTACAAAGGCGGTATTGCAGAATTCATCACCTTCCTGAATCGCAACAAAGAACCCGTGCACAAGAAAATTTTCTATGTCGAGCGCACCAAGGAAGGCGTCGAGATTGAAATCGCGATGCAGTACAACGACAGCTTTTCGGAAGAAGTTTTTTCCTACGCCAACAACATCAACACCATCGAAGGCGGAACGCATCTGAGCGGTTTCAAAACCGCGTTGACGCGCGCCTCCAATCAATACGCCAAGAGCAAGAATCAGCTCAAAAATATGGATAGCAATCTGGGTGGGAATGATCTGGCGGAAGGTCTGACGGCGGTTGTTAGTGTGAAAGTGCCGCAGCCGCAATTTGAAGGCCAGACGAAAACCAAACTCGGAAACGGCGAAGTCGAAGGGCTTGTCTCGTCGGTGACCTACGAAGCGCTGACGACGTTTTATGAAGAAAATCCCGCGGTAGCGAACAAGATCGTGGAAAAGGCGCTGCTTGCCGCGCGCGCGCGGGAAGCGGCGCGCAAGGCACGCGAGCTGACGCGGCGCAAAGGCGCTCTGGAGTCTGCTTCCTTGCCGGGCAAGCTGGCCGACTGTTCCGACCGGGATCCGAAAAACTGTGAAATCTATCTGGTCGAAGGGGATTCGGCCGGCGGTTCAGCCAAGCAGGGCCGCGACCGGCGCTTCCAGGCCATTCTGCCGCTGCGCGGAAAAATCATCAACGTTGAGAAGGCGCGCATCGACAAAGTGCTGTCGAACGAAGAAATTCGCACCATTATTACGGCAGTCGGGACGGGCATCGGCCAGGAATTCGACATGGAAAAACTGCGTTACAACAAAGTCATCCTGATGTGTGACGCGGACGTTGACGGCAGCCATATTCGTACGTTGCTTTTAACTTTCTTTTACCGGCAGATGCGCAAGCTCATCGAAGAAGGTCACATCTTTATTGCGCAGCCGCCGCTTTATAAAGTGAAACGCCAGAAGCGCGAAGAATATGTGCAGACGGAAGACGACATGAATGCGATGCTCATGAACCTCGGCAGTGAAGAGGTGGCCGTCAAAATTACAAAAAGCAAAAGCGCGATTCGAGGCAAGGATCTTAACGAGCTGGTGGATCTTGCGCAGACGCTTGAAGATCTCGAGCAGACGCTTTTCGAGCGCGGGCTGAGCCTGCCGCAGTATCTGGCGCAGAAGGACAAGAAGAAAGGTTTCCCGAATCATCTGGCCAAAGTGCTGCGTGACGGTACCGAAACATTTCTTTATGACGAAGAAGAACTTTCCAAGTTCACCGCCAAGTTTGAAAAAGAACTGGCCGCTAAAGCGAAGGAGGCCGGGGAAGAAGAGCCGGCGGCCGCGGATTCGCTTTACGAACTCGTTGAAATTCTGGAAGCCAAAGAGTTCGAGAAAGTAGAAAAGAAACTGGCGAAGTTTGGTTTGTCGTCGGAACACTTTCGCGGCGTTGAAAAAGACACCTTTGAAGTCTCAACGGGAAGCAAGACCGTGACGGCGCTTTCCCTGGCGGAAGTGCTGAAGCGGATTAAGGAAAACGGACGGCAGGGACTCGCAATCCAGCGCTACAAAGGTTTGGGTGAAATGAATCCCGAGCAGTTGTGGGAGACGACGATGAATCCGGAAACCCGGACCGTGACGCGCGTCAATCTCAATGATGCGGTCGCTGCGGATGAAATGTTTGCCGTGCTGATGGGCGATCAGGTGGAGCCCCGCAGAAAGTTTATCGAAAGCAACGCACGCATGGTCAAAAATCTCGACGTTTAGAAAACACGGAGCGTTCCTGAAAGGATAGAGAAGCATTATGGCCGACGATCAGAATTTATACGCGTTGAATGAAAAAATTGTGCAGGTGCCGATCGAAGACGAGATGAAACGCTCGTATATCGATTACGCCATGTCGGTTATCGTGGGCCGCGCGCTGCCGGATATTCGCGACGGATTGAAGCCTGCGCACCGCCGCATTTTGTTTGCCATGAACGAAATGGGCTTTACGCGCAGCAAGCCGTACAAGAAGTCCGCGCGTATTGTCGGTGAAGTGCTTGGTAAATACCACCCGCATGGAGACGCCGCCGTGTATGACACACTGGTGCGCATGGTGCAGGATTTCTCGCTTCGTTATACGTTGATCGACGGCCAGGGGAACTTTGGTTCCATTGACGGCGACAGTGCCGCGGCCATGCGTTACACCGAAGCCCGTCTGGATTCCATCAGCGAAGAAATTCTCGCTGACATTGAAAAGAACACCGTCGACTTTGTTCCCAATTTCGACGAATCGCTGGAAGAGCCGGTCGTGCTGCCGTCGCGCCTGCCGAATCTGCTGGTCAATGGTTCGAGCGGTATTGCGGTCGGCATGGCAACCAACATTCCGCCGCATAATTTGCGGGAAGTCGTCGACGGCGTGATCGCGACGATTGAAAATCCGGATATTTCGATCAAGGATCTCGGCAAAATCATTAAAGGTCCGGACTTTCCCACGGGCGGACTGATTCTCGGACGTGAAGGCATTCGCGATGCCTATGCCACCGGCCGCGGCCGTGTAGTGATCCGTGCCAAGGCATTCATCGAAACCGGGTCGGCAAAAAAAGACGCGATCGTTATCACTGAAATTCCCTACCAGGTCAATAAGACCAACCTGATCGAATCGATCGTCCGGCTTGTCGAAAGCAAGAAAGTCGAAGGCATTTACGACATTCGTGACGAATCAGACCGCGACGGGATGCGTATCGTCATTGAGCTCAAGCGTGATGCTGTCCCGCAGGTTGTGCTGAACCTGCTTTACAAGCACACGCAGATGCAGGAGACATTCGGCATTATTCTGCTCGCGCTTGTGGATGCTCAGCCGCGCGTGCTCAACATCAAACAGATGATCGAGCACTTTATTGAGTTCCGCGTAAAAGTCATTATGCGCCGCACGCAGTTCGATCTGGATAAAGCTGAACGCCGCGCGCACATTCTGGAAGGTTTGAAAAAGGCGATTGCGAATCTCGACAAGGTGATCAAAACGATTCGGGCCGCCAAAAGTCCGGACGCCGCCAAAAAGGCCTTGATGGAAAACTTCAAGCTGAGTGATTTGCAGGCCCAGGCGATTCTGGAAATGCAGCTGCAGCGCCTTACGGCTCTGGAGCGCGATAAAATCGAGGAAGAATACCTCGGGTTGATCAAGAAAATCGAAGAGCTGAAAGCGATTCTTAAAAGCCGCAAGAAGGTGCTGGATATTGTGGCGGATGAATCGCGGGAAATCACGAAAAAGTATGGCGACGACCGCCGCACGCAGATTGTCGCGGCGGAGAAAGAAATCGACGTCGAAGATTTAATCGCTGAAGAAGATGTGCTCATCACGATTTCGCATGCCGGTTACATCAAGCGCATTCCTGTTTCGATGTACCGCAGCCAGCGCCGCGGCGGCGCCGGTGTTAGCGGCTCGGGCATGCGTGACGATGAAGATTTCATCGAGCATATGTTCCTGGCCTCCACGCACGACACAATTTTGTTTTTTACGAACAAGGGGCGTGTTTACTGGCGCAAAGCGTATGAAATTCCGCAGGCGTCGCGGCAGGCCAAAGGCAAAGCCATTGTGAATCTGCTGACGCTGGGACCGGGCGAAGGTATTTCCAGCCTGCTGCAGGTCAAGGAATTCGACGACAAGCGCTATGTGGTCATGATTACGCGCGAGGGTCTGGTTAAGAAGACCAATTTGATTCATTACTCGCGTCCGCGCTCGTCTGGCATCACCGCGATTTCGCTGCGCGGCAACGATGAAGTCGAAACCTGTTTGCTGACTTCCGGCAAAGACGAGATATTCATTGCAACCCAGGACGGAAAAGCCATTCGCTTTCCGGAAAAGGGTGTGCGGGATATGGGCCGCACCGCGAGCGGCGTGCGCGCGATTGCGCTGGGATCCAAAGACCGCGTGATTGCCGGTGAAATTGTGCAGCCGGATGCGACGGCGCTGACCATTACCGAACTGGGATTCGGCAAGAAGACCAAGTTTAAGGAATACCGTCAGCAGTCGCGCGGCGGCAAAGGCATCATCAACGTTAAGGTGACGCCGAAGAACGGCAAGGTAGTTAAAGTGCTGACGGTGGATGAAAGCGACGAGCTGATTATTGTCAGCAATAAAGGCACGATTGTGCGTTCGCCGATTAATGAAATCCGCACCTCCGGACGGAATGCCGTCGGCGTGCGCGTGATTCGTCTGAAAGAAGGCCATAAAGTGGCGACCGCCGCCCGGGCTGTAGCCAAAACGGAAGCGGAAGTGGCTCAGGAAGCCGATGAAGCTGCACCGGCCGAAGCGGAGCTGGATTTCGACGACGGCAAAAAGAAACGGAAATAAGCGGGGTTTTGAGCGATGCTGGATTTGAAATGGATCCGGGAAAACCCCGAAAAAGTCCAAGCCGGCGTTCAGGCCAAAGGATCGGCCTGTGATTTGTCGGAACTGCTTGAGTTCGACCGCGAACGGCGCGCCTCTCTGCACGAAGTCGAGGAATTAAAGGCCCACCGGAACCGCGCCAACCAGGAAATTTCCCGCCAGAAGGCCTCCGGCCAGCCCGCCGAAGAGGCAATTCAACAAATGAAGTCTATATCCCAAAAAATCAAGGATATTGATTCAAAAGTGGGGGGTTTGGACGAGAAAATCCGGTCAATTGTACTATCCATCCCAAACATACCGCACGAATCGGTGCCCGTCGCTAAGGGGACCCAGGGAAACAAAATCGTCCGGACGTGGGGGGAACCGAAAAAATTACCCTTTCCGGCCCGGGACCATCTGGACCTGGCCGAAAAACTGGGCTGGTTGTCGATGGAACAGGGCAGCAAGATTACCGGCACGGGCTTTCCGGTGTTCCGCGGCGGTGGGGCGCGGCTGGAACGGGCGCTGATTAATTTCATGATGGATTTGCACAGCGGCCGGCATGGCTATACGGAAGTCTGGCCGCCTGCGGTGGTCAATCGCGCGACCATGACCGGCACCGGGCAGCTGCCGAAACTGGAAATGGATATGTACCGCGTGACGGAAGACGATCTGTTTTTGATTCCGACCGCGGAAGTGCCGGTGACCAATTTGCATCGCGAAGAAGTTTTGCCGGAAACCGAACTGCCGCTGCGTTATGTGGCGTACACACCGTGTTTCCGCCGGGAAGCGGGTTCTTACGGCAAAGACACGCGTGGACTTTCGCGCGTGCATCAGTTTGATAAAGTCGAACTGGTGCGGTTTGAAAAACCGGAAAATTCATTGGCGGCGCTGGAAGAGTTGACGGGGCATGCCGAAGCGGTCTTGCAGGCTCTGGGGTTACCGTATCGGGTGGTGCTGCTGGGCAGCGGCGATATGAGTTTTGCCTCTTCCAAGTGTTATGACCTGGAAGTGTGGGCGCCGGGAAGCGGACGCTGGTTTGAAGTGTCGAGCTGCAGCACGTTTGCTGATTTTCAGGCGCGGCGCATGAATATCCGCTACCGCAGCAAGAGTTCGAACAAGCCCGAAATTTTGCATACCCTGAACGGATCCGGGGTGGCGCTGGCCCGGACGGTTTTGTGTCTGATTGAAAATTACCAGACGGCAGATGGAGGCGTCGAGCTTCCGGCCGTTTTGCAGCCCTATCTCGCGTCCCGGGTATAAATCCTTGCAAAAGTAAGGATGATCTGCAAAATAGAGGTTTCCCTTCAAGGAGGGCTGCGCCGAATTGGCAAGGCAGCGGTCTTGAAAACCGCCGTCCGAAAGGACTTGGGGGTTCGAGTCCCTCGCCCTCCGGAGCTGCCGGATTTCGTGGAGAGGTCGCATAGCCCGGCTTAGTGCGGCGGTTTGCTAAACCGCTGTGGTATTTAACGTACCACCGGGGGTTCAAATCCCCCCCTCTCCGAATTCCAAAAGGCCCGGTGTTTACCGGGCCTTTTTTATTCCACCGGCGCT
Organism: uncultured bacterium; assembly: GCA_964526065.1. Taxonomy (GTDB): domain Bacteria; phylum Omnitrophota; class Omnitrophia; order Omnitrophales; family Aquincolibacteriaceae; genus CAZGID01. Next base: position 22,770 of record CAZGID010000003.1, on the reverse strand, counting down.
TCGCCGCCTGCCGATTTGCCGTCCCGCTGCCGCCGCTTCCGGATTTCCATTTCCTTTTCCGGAATGGACATGTCGTCCTTGCGGTCCGGCTTCGGATCCGAAACCGGGTTCTGCTGCAAACCGACGACCGACGGGTTTTTACCCTTTTTACGTCTGCCCATCAGATTTTTCCATTCCAACGGCCGCCTTCGCGGTCAATCAAGGCATCCCAGCCGGACCACAGGCGAAAGATCCCCGTGAGGCCGAGCAGGGCATGGGTGACGACTTTTTTACCCTGATTTTCGTTGATGACCTGGCCAATCCCCGGCCACAGCAAGAGAGACGTCAATCCGGCAACGACGCTTTTTCCGGTGACTTCGCCGTGAGTCGCTGTATTTTCCGCCTGCACTGGCTGGGCCGGCAGAATACCGACCAGCGCAATCAGCAGAACCACGCATGTCTTTTTCATGGTGAACCTCCTTCAGGATGACTGCTTACTTCAGCATAGAAGCGCCCGCCCGGTTTCGGCAACGCTAAACTGTACAAAGCCTGGAATTTCCGGTTTTCCCCGACGGGACGGAAGATTTGGTCCTCCCTGCGGAAAAAGTTGAAAAAATCCGGAATTCGGCTAGAATCATAAACTCTTTTGACAGCTTGTCTTAATTCATGCGCCCGTAGCTCAATTGGATAGAGCATCTGACTACGGATCAGAAGGTTAGAGGTTCAACTCCTCTCGGGCGCGCGTTTTTCGCCGATGACCGAACCGCCATCCCACCACTATTTCATGCTCCAGGCTTTCAAGCAGGCGGAAATAGCGCTTACGAAGGGCGAGGTGCCGGTGGGAGCGGTGGTGGTGCATGAAAACCGGATCATCGGCCGCGCCCATAATCAAACCGAAGCGCTGCGCGATCCAACAGCGCACGCAGAAATGATTGCGATGACGCAGGCGTCCGAGACACTGGCCGCCGGCAAGGAAAAGCACCGTGGGTCGCTGGAAAAGGCGACCCTGTATGTCACGCTGGAGCCGTGCCCGATGTGTGCGGGGGCGCTGGTGTGGACGAAATGCACAAATCTGGTTTTTGGCGCGCTGGACCCGAAAGCGGGCGCGTGCCAGTCGCTTTACCGCATCCCGCAGGATGACCGCTTGAATCACCGCCTGAATGTGACCGGAGGCGTGATGGCGGAAGAATCGCGAATGCTGTTGCAAGAGTTTTTCCGTTCGCTGCGCAAAGAGCGCCGCTGAACGGATTCAAGAATTACGGAGAGGTCGCATAGCCCGGTCGAGTGCGCTCGCTTGGAAAGCGAGTAGACTGAAAGGTCTCAAGGGTTCGAATCCCTTCCTCTCCGCCATCAATCTTGTGATTGATGACGGCGCCTCGCGGTTCAACGAAAACCGCGTAGGGCGCTGCCATTTTTTAAGCGAAATGACGGCCATCAATCATTTTGCAAAAGATCGCCACCGGATCTGGTGGAAAATCCCATGACAACACCCGCTGTTTCAATCCAAAATCTGACCAAGTATTACCGGCGGTTCCGCGCGCTCGACAATGTCTCGCTTGCGATTCAGCCGGGAGAATTTTTTGGTTTTCTCGGGCCCAACGGGGCGGGGAAGACGACCACAATCAATGTGCTCGTTGGGCTGGCGAATTACCAGAAAGGCAAAGTCGAGGTGTTTGGTCATGATGTGACGCGCGATTACCGCACGACGCGCGGGCTCATCGGTCTGGTGCCGCAGGAATTCAACTTTGATCCGTTTTTCTCGGCCGAAGATATTCTCGCGTTTACCGGCGGCTATTTCGGCATGATGCGGCGCGATGCCAAAGCGCGCGCGGAAGAATTATTGAAGTTCTTCGACCTCTGGGACAAGCGCGAGGAAGGGTACAAGCGGCTGTCGGGCGGCATGAAGCGCCGGCTGCTGATTGCACGAGCCTTGATGCACCGGCCGCAGGTGCTGATTCTGGATGAGCCGACGGCCGGCGTGGATCTGGAACTGCGTTATCATCTCTGGAATTTTTTGCGGCAAATCAACCAGCAGGGGACGACCATTATTTTAACCACGCATTACATCGAAGAAGCCGAACGGCTCTGCAACCGCATCGGCGTGATTCATGAAGGGCAGATTGCGGCGCTGGAGAGCAAGGAAACACTGATTCGGAAAATGAGCGGTGACCAGGTGGAATTGTATCTGAAAAGCGCTTTGACCGAAGCGCCCGAAGAAGTCCGCGAGGTGGCGATTGCGATGGAAGACGGCGGCCGGCGCATCCGTTTCGCGGAAAAGGGCAACGCCGTCAGCCAAGTGCTGGCAGCGCTGCATCGCCGCGGCATCGAAGTGGACCGGATCAATGTGCTTCGGCCGACACTGGAAGATGCGTTTGTTCAGCTGACGCAGCGCAAACGAACCGGAGCCGAAGCGGTATGAAAACACGAATCGGGTTTCAAACCCTGGTCCGCCGAGAAGTGGTGCGCTTTTTCTCGGTTTTTTCCCAGACGATTTTTCCGCCGGTGGTTTCGAGCTTTCTCTACATTTTTATTTTCGGATTTTCGCTGGGCCGCCGCATCGAGGAAATCAACGGGGTGCCGTACCTGATGTTTTTGATTCCGGGTCTGATTATGATGTACGTCATCGAGGGTTCGTATGCCAATGCTTCCAGCTCGCTTTTTATTTCTCGCTGGGCGAACAATATCGAAGAGCTGCTGGTAACACCGCTTTCCTATTTTGAAATGGTGCTGGCCATTATTCTCGGTGCGCTGGTGCGCAGTCTGGTGATTGCGACCGGGGTTTTTCTGGTGTCGCGTTTGTTCGCGGCAACACCGATTGCGCACCCGGTGGTCGTGCTGCTTTTTATCGTCGGTGTGTCGCTTGCCTTTGCGTCCCTCGGGATGATTGTGGCATTAATTGCCGAAGAGTTTGAACACCTTTCGATTTTGACAACGTTTGTCATCACGCCGCTGGTTTTCTTCGGCGGCGTGTTTCATTCCATGGACATGGTGCCGGCGACACTTCAATCCCTGACGGCTTTTAATCCCATGTTTTATATGGTTAACGGCATGCGTTTCGGGATGCTGGGGACGGCGGATGTTCCGATCCTGCAGTGCGTCGCGGTGGTTGGCACGCTGGCAGTGACGCTGTTTTCGGTCACGGTTTATTTATTCAGCATCGGGTATAAACTCAGAAAATGATTACGTCATTTCTTTATCAAAAAGGCAAGCCGGTTCAGGCCTCCGTGTCGCGCGCGGAAATGCTCGCGGCGCTGAAGCAGAAGGATACGCTTCTGTGGGTGGATCTGGAGGACCCGAGCGAGTTTGAAAGCGAGACGCTGATCGAAATATTTAATTTCCATCCGCTGGCGGTGGAAGACTGTATCGTCGACAAATCGAGTTCCAAAGTCGACGACTATGAAGATTATCTTTTCCTGGTCACGTATGCGTTTCATCTGACGAGCGAAGAAGAGCTCGACTCGACGGAGCTTAACGTGTTCGTTGGAAGAAATTATGTTGTCACGTTTCACCGCGGCCGGATTCAGGGCGTGGAGCAGGTGCGCAATCTGGTCCAGCGCAAGGCGGATATTTACATGGGCCGCGGTTCTTCCATGCTGTTCCATTCGATTCTGGACCATCTGGTGGACAGCTTCATGCCGCTCATTGACCGGTATGACAAAACCATCGACATGCTTGAAGAGCATGTGTTTACCAACCCGCCCGATGATTTCCTTTCCACGGTGCTGCAGGCAAAGCATGACATGTTCAATCTGCGCCGGCTGATTGCGCCTCTGCGCGACACGGTGCATTATCTGATTCGCAATCCGACGCCGTTTATTCATGCCGATGACCTGATTTATTACCGCGATATTTACGACCACCTCTACCGCATTTACGGCATGGCCGAAAGCTATCACGAATCACTGGCCAGCATCCTGCAGGCCTATTTTTCGCACTCGTCCAACAAGCTGAATGATGTCATGCGCCACATGACGGTGCTGGCCACGCTGGCCATGCCGATTATTATGGTGGCGAGCCTTTACGGCATGAATTTTGAACACCTGCCCGGACGCGACTGGGAATACGGGTTTTATGTCGCGGTTGGAATTTCCATTCTGTTTTCCGGCGCCGTCCTGGTGTGGATGAAGTTCAAAAAATGGATCTGAAGCCCTCCGTCTTCAACTGGGAACTTGAAGAGCTGGAAGCCTGGATGCGCCGGGCCGGCCAGCCAGCCTACCGCGCCAAGCAGCTGCTTGAATGGATGTATGCCAAGGGCATTTCAAAATTTGCCGAAGCCAAAAATCTTCCGGCGGCGCTGATTGAAAAGCTCGAAGCAGAAACCGTGCTGCACACGCTTGAGCCCGACATCGAAAAGAAAGATCTTGAAGGAGAATCGAATAAATTTGTTTTCCGCACCCGCGACGGGCGTTTTCTCGAAAGCGTTCTGATTTCTCAGCGGGACCGGCAGACGGTTTGCGTGTCGACCCAGTTAGGCTGCAAAATCGGCTGTACGTTTTGCGCCAGCGGCAAAGGGAAGTTCGGCCGCAATCTGACGGCCGGAGAAATTGTGGAACAGGTTATGTGGATTCAGAAGCGGCTGGGCACCCGCGTGTCCAATGTGGTGTACATGGGCATGGGGGAGCCGCTGGATAATTTTGACGCCACGATGAAATCCCTCCGCCTGCTTCAGTCCCCGCAGATGCTGGCGCTGGGCGCGCGTCACATCACCGTTTCGACCTCGGGATTGACACCGAAAATCGCGGAGTTTGTTGCACATCAGGAAGGCCGTGTGCGGTTATCAGTGTCGCTGCATTCCTCGATTGAGGCCAAGCGGTCCGAGCTCGTTCCGATAAACCGGAAATACCCGCTCAAAGAACTGGTCGAAATGCTGGGCCGGATGAAGCCGGAACTCAGCCGCCGCATCACGTTCGAGTATACGCTGATGGAAGGCGAAAACGATTCGGAAGAAGAAGTCAAAGGGCTCGTGCAGATTGCCCGGCCGCTCAACGCGCTGATTAACGTGATTCCCTATAATCCCATTCGCGAAATGCAGTACCGGCGGCCGTCGGATGAAAAAATTCGAGAATTCCGTGCGGGTCTTGTGCGGCGCGGCGTGCGGGTCATTGTCCGCCAGACCGCGGGCCGGTCGATTGACGCTGCGTGCGGGCAACTGCGGCTTGACCGCGAAGCCGCCGCCTGATTATCCGCGGTAATTCCACAACGCCGCCAGTTCCGGTTCGCGTTCATAGACAGCCGCCACGCGCGGCGCAAAATAACCTCCCGTCAACCCGTCCAGAAGCGCCGTCAATTCGTCGAGCCGGATTAATTTCTCCATGTGCGGCAGCGGTGCGGCAGAAGGCTGAAAAAGGATTTCGGCCTGCAGCCGCCGCCGCTCATGAAACAGATGCGTGACTTCGGCGAGCATGTCGCGCCGTAAATCCACCATCAGTTTGTCGCGCGAATCGATGGAGGTTTGCGCCGTGTTCCAGATGAGGTCGCCTAAATCCCAGGAAATATCCCAGTCCCATCCGCGGCTGAAATCTTCCGGTCCAAAAATGTACTGGTCGGGTTCGGACGTACTGCCGCGGTCGATATCGATGTTGTTGGAACGGTCAAAATCCCGGCCATAAGAAAAACTTGGAACGAGGGCCCGCAGCCGCGACTGCCAGTGCCAGCGCTGGGTTTTGCTATTGGAAAGATTCATATACCGCACCATGGCATCTAGCGTTTCGCGCATTCTGGGTTCTGCTCGCAGCAAACGATGAAACAGTTTCAGAATTTCCGGGTCCGGAACGGGTTCAGGGACAGGCGTGATTTCCGGAGAAAGCGGGGCATAGGTCAATAGGCCTTCGCGCGATGTGATCCACAGCGTGTGGTCCCGGGACCACACCAGAGCGCGGGGCGGTGCGCTGAGCCCGCCATCGGACAGGGACTGCGCCGGGCCGTCTGGCGGATGGGCAAACACACCGCGGCGGGAAGCAGTGTAGAGCACATTGGTTTCGGGGTCATGCGTCAGGGCCTGAACGGCTTCCCGAAAGCCGGCGCCGGAAAGCGGCCGCCAGTGATTGCCTGAGTCCCGGCTTTCAAAAACACCGTGCCGGGTCGCAGCCCAAAGCCATTCCGGCGAATGCTGGGAAACGAGCAGTTTCAAAATGGGAAACGCGGGTACCTGCATTTCCTCTTCCTCCGACTCATTCTCAATCAAAAAATCAGACTCTTTGGTTTCGGATTCATTCTGGGTTACGCCAGTCAGCCGAAAAACCAGATCGAATTGCTGTAAATCGGTGGTGCGGTACAACTGCGGACCGGAAGCCATCCAAAGAAATGCGCCGTTCTCGGCCATGGCGGATACCGCACCGAAGAATGGAGCGGCCGACAAGCGGCGCCAGCTGCGGCCGCCATCGCGGGATTCCAGTAAACCGTCGGTATGGCCCAGCAGCCAGTAGTCTCTGGGACCATGAAGTATCAGAAAAGAAAGCAGGTGCGGCTCCGGGTGATGGTAGAGGCGTTCATAGCGGAGGTGTTCGAGATCCAGGACGAAAAGACTCGAAGCCGTGAGGACAAAATAACGGTCCGGTGTGTGCTCAAAGTAATACAAATCGCGAATGGTTTCGGAAGTTGGAAGGGGCGGGAGCGCGTTCCAGCCGGTTTCGCTCTGCTCGAAAATCTGCCGGCTGGATGCGGCGGCCAGCGGCCGCGTCGCCGGACTGACCAGAGCGACAAAATCCTGATAGGCCGGCGGTGTATCACGCACCGGTTGCCACGCGGCCTGCCCGGGAGCGGGAATTAGCGCCAGCACGAGAAGAGAGAAAGGCAAGAATCGAGAAATCGATGTTTTCATAATCAGCAATTATTTTATGCAATTATGATATAATATCAAGTTCTCATTTCGCTAATCTTCAAATTTTGCTATAGTTTCCCCTTTCAACAAGGAGTCATTCATGGGATTTCGCTGTGGAATTGTCGGGCTGCCAAACGTCGGTAAGTCCACTATTTTCAATACCTTATCAAAAGCCAAAGCCGAAGCATCCAATTACCCTTTCTGCACCATCGATCCCAACAAGGGAATCGTCTCGGTACCGGATGAGCGGCTGGACCACCTGTCGAAACTTTACAAGCCTCAGAAAGTGACGCCCACGACGATTGAATTTTACGATATCGCCGGTCTGGTCAAAGGCGCCGCCCAGGGAGAAGGTCTGGGAAATCAGTTTCTCGCGCATATCCGTGAAGTCGAAGCCATTCTGCATGTCGTCCGCTGTTTCGAAGATCCCAATATCGTGCACGTGGCCGGCAGCATTGACCCTTTGCGCGATATCGAAGTGATTGATACCGAACTGTGCCTGAAAGACCTGGAAAGCATTTCCAAAATGTATGAGAAAACCAACAAGCTCGCACGGTCCGGTGATGCCGAGGCGCGGGAAAAAATGCCGGTTTATGAAAAAATCAAAACCGCGCTGGAAGCTGGCACGCCGCTGCGCCGGCTCGAGCTGAGCGAAGATGAAAAAAAACAGATACGCGATCTTTTTTTTCTGACGCTCAAGCCGGTGCTCTACTGCGCGAACGTCGCCGAAAACGAATTGCCTGAAGGCGGTCCGCTGGTCAACAAAGTACGGGAGTGGGCAGCTTCCGAAGGCGCGCAGGTTGTGGTGATTTCGGGAAAAGTGGAAGCCGAAATTGTCGAGCTCTCGGAAGAAGAGCAGAAAGAATTCCTTAATGATTTGAATTTGAAAGAACCCGGACTGCACGCTCTGATTCGCGCCGGATATAAACTGCTCGATTTACTTACCTACTTCACCGCCGGCGAAAAAGAGGTGCGCGCCTGGACGATTCGCCGCGGCACCAAAGCCCCGCAGGCGGCCGGAGTCATTCACTCCGACTTTGAGCGCGGATTCATCCGTGCGGAAGTCATGGCCTATGACGACCTCCTCCGTCTCGGTTCTGCCGCGGCCGTCAAAGAAAACGGCCTTCTCCGTCTCGAAGGAAAAGACTACACGGTCGCCGACGGCGACGTGATGCTTTTCCGTTTCAGCGTTTAGCCCCTGCCAGATAGCAAAAATAGCATAAATCATATCAATTTATAGCATTAAGCGGAAATAACCGCCTCCTTCCGTTTGCAGGTCCCTAAGTCAGCGGGTACTCTTTATTTAGGACTTTGCAACGCGCACCCACCTAAAACGCGGAACAAACTGGGAATGATGAATCGCATACAACGCTATCGCTGTCTGAAGCGCCTGCTCGTCTTCATTTGGATCGGGTGTTTTTCTCTTACCGATTGTCTTTCTCCTCTCTACGCTTACCAGTCCGGAAGCGGATCGCTTGAGTCTCCCACGCAAAGTCCATCGGTGCGGGGAATGCCTCTGCATTCTCCAGCCGGCCTCGAGCTCCCTTCCGGACTGGGCACCCTGGATGAAACTCACGCGGGAGAATCCGCGCGGACCGTAATTCTGGTTCAGGATGCGCACGCGATTCCGGACGCCCAGCGCTCCATCGGGAACATCATTTCCTTTCTGGCAAAAGAACACGGATTGCGTCTCGTCGGTCTGGAAGGCGCGGCGGGAAATCTCGATTCGCTTTTACTGCGCCGGTTTCCCGATACGGCCCGGCTGCAGAAACAGCTCGATATGTATGTCGCGCGCGGCGAACTTTCCGGGGCCGTCGCGGCTTCTTTCTTTCTGCCGGAGGTCGCTTTTCATGGTGTCGAATACTGGCCGTTGTATGAACAGGCGATTGAAGCCTTTCTTGGCACCATGGACCGCCAGACGGAATTTCTGGCACAGGTCCATGCGCTGCACCCGGAGTGGGAAGCCCTGAAGCAGGAAATCTACTCACCGGAGGCGGCGGAACTGGATCAACGGCTGCAGAACTTTCATTCGGCGGTTCAGGAAATGGCGGCCTTTCTGCCGTTTCTGACGGCGCGGCTGCCGCGGGAAGTGAAAGATGGATTGCCACAACGCTTTCCGCGAATTGCCGCGCTTCTGGAAGAAATCCGGCGCTGGGAAACGGAGGAGAGCGGTGTCTCGGATGCGGAAGTCGAAGCGCTGGCACGGCGCGTCCGCGACCACTTGACCGAGGGGGCCGCGCAAGCGGAATGGAACGGGCGCTATCAAGCCTATCAGACCGAAAGCATTTCCCGCGAGGCATTCATTGCGTTTTTATCCGATTTGATCCACGAATACCGTCTGCCGCTGCGGCTGGCCGCACGGCTTCAGGAAACGGCGGGACGCGAACGCATCCTCCGGCAAATGACGGGGCGCGAATTTTTTTCGGAACTGGAGGAGCTGATCGCCGCGGTGAAGACGCAGGTTTTTGTTCAGCCGGAAGAAAAGCGCCTGGCCGCCGTCAGCCGCCAGATCCTGTTGCTCGACCGGCTGGGCCGGCTGGAGTTGTCGCGGGAGGAATGGAATGAGATTCGGCAATACGGTGCCGCGGGTAAAGAATCCAACCAGCCTGTTCCGGAAACACTTTTACAGATGGAAAACCGGCTCGCGCGATTGATGGAGCAGCTGCAGGAAAGTTTTCCGGAGCCCTTCCGGTTTTATGAAGTTTCGGTTGAACGCGACCGCGAATTGCTGGAACGTTTGCTGCGTGCGATGGAAGCGGCGGGAGAAACGACGGGCCTGCTGGTTTCTGGCGGCTTTCATACGGAAGGATTCCGGCGCCTGCTTGAAGAAAAAAAGATTTCCTGGATTCTGGTTTCTCCTGCAATGGGGGAAGTTCCCGAAGACAAGCGGTATCTGGAATATATGCAAGGCCGGGTTTCGTGGGCCGACTATTTTGAAGAGCGCGACGGACGCCTTGATCTGTATGAAGCTTTTCATGCGGCGATAACCGATGCGCTGCTGGAGCAGACGGCGGAGCCGGAGCGTGGTTTTTTGCTAAAGCAATGGCGCGATGACGTGCTCCGTGCGCTGGCGGCTGAAAACCGGCTGGCCGAGGCGCGCCGGTTTACGCGCTTGATTGATGCGGCCGCCCAGAATTTATTGCAGCCCGGGGATGTTGGATCGCTTAAAGAAAGCTGGCTGGAACGCGTGGACCGGTTTGCCGAGGGATTGCAGCGCCTCAAGCAAACCGAGCAGTTAACCCCTGAAAATGTGATTCAGTTGGCGCATGCGAAAGCCACGGCCTGGAGCTCCGTGCCTTACGGCCGGGTTCCCGCGAGCTGGTACCGTCCCGAGGCGGCGCCGCGCGCCCCGCCTGTGACCGCCCCCCCGGCGGAAGAAGACGACCGTTCTGAAGCGCGGTCGGAAGCAAGTGATTATGAGCTCAATCAGACAGCGCGGTCCAACCGGATATTGGATCCGGAAACCGCCGAAGACGTTGCCGTTCAGGAACTGGCAGCTATCGATTTTCCAGAGACGCGTTTCGGTTCGGTTTCTTTTGTATATCTGACCGAAGAAAGAGATCTCGCTTTAAAAATCAACCGCGGCAAAATTTCCTACATTGACGGCAAAACCCACGCCGAAGCCATGGAGCGCATTTATTCGCGCTGGTACACCCGCATGGCTCACAAAATCTTTCAACGTTTCTTTTCCGGATTCTGGTCATTCCGGATAAAAGACCTGATTAAACAGGAACTGCGAAAGCGGGGATTGCTCGGGCTCGATGTGAATGCCCCGTTGCTGGGCGGCTATGAAGAGGCGCGTGATTTTATTAAAGCGCATCCCGAGCTTGCCGGGCCATTGCGTTTCCGCATACTTCCGGCAAGGGATCCTTCCGCGCTGCCCAAACTGCCATGGAGTCAGCGGCTTCTCATGCCGCGGAACGGGCTCTGGATTGTGCAGGATTTTGTGCCATCTAAATGGTTTCTGTATGAACGCGTGTCAGAGGCTTTGGAAGCAGGAGATGAGGAGCGTGTGCGCCAGATGATTCAAGGTGCCATGAATTACATGACGGCCTTTTGGGAATATGGGGCAGCGGATCTCGACCGCGGCGTGAATCTCTTTGAGAATCTGGTCGTGGCGGGGGATGCGGATGTCGAAATTGCAGCAGTTCGATATGGATTTCAGGACTGGGATGCTTTTTCCCGAAATGCCGATTTAATTCAGGAGTTTATTGAACAAACACAGGCAGAAATTGCATTTCTGGAAACCGAAAAGGAGAAGCGGCAAAAAGCTTATCCGGAAGTAGCGCGGGAGCTGGAATCGATCGGTAAAGCATCCGGCCTTGCGGAAACATTGATTTCCATTTCAGGACGCATTCCCGATCCGGTGCAGGCGGATCGGGTTGCCACCATTTTTCTGGAAGAACTCAAACGCGTGATGACAGTGTCGCATTGGGAAGCGGTGCGGCCTAAGCTGGGCGTGACAAAACCGCAATCCGGCGACGATTCTTTAGCGCCGGAAAGACGGCTGGAAAGCGATGATGCCGATCGCGACCGCCCGGAAGCGCGTCAGCAGGAAGCCCTGCGGGAATTTGTCGTTACGGATGTGCGGCAGGCGATGCAGGACGTGCTGAAAGCCTATGGCGGCCGCGTGGAGATGATTGGCAAAGCCGACAAGACGGTGGTTACCGTAGCGGATCATTTGATTCAGATGCTGACGGTTTTGAAAATTGCTGAATTGTACCCCGGCGAGCCGGTGCTGGGTGAAGAACGGATTGATACCAAATTGCTCGAGCAGGCATTCAGTGAACATCCTGCGCTTGCGCTTCAGTACGGAAAAAATCTTCTGCGGTTTGAAAGAACCGAATTTCCCGCGCCGTCGCCGGAAGAGCGGCGGTTGTGGATTGTGGACCCGATTGATGGAACCGTGAACTATCTGCAAGGACGTCCCGTCTACGGCTACACGCTGGCCCGGCTGGAGTGGGATCCCACCCAGCAATATTTTGCGCCGCGCAGCGGACTAATTTATGCACCCGAATACGAAACGGAATACCGCGGCCGGCCGCTTAAGGCGCCTTTGCTGGAATTCAGCACGGCCGAAGACGCCGTTTCCGTCTGGTCGGCGGAAAATGGAACGCTCACCGAGGTAGAGCGCTCTCTCCGGCATGAACCGCAGGACGCCACAGTACTGGCGATTCGTGACAGCACGACCGAGGGACCGAATCCGTTTATCGGCATCCTCAAAGAAGATCATCCCGGGTATATTTTTGATGACCAGTGGAATGCTTCTTCGGTGGCGTTCATTGAAATGGCGCTCGGCCGGTTGTCACTTCATGGGCATCACGGCGGCATGGGCCTTTGGGATCATGCCGCGGCGCTTGGCATGCTGCGCTCGCTCGGAGCGCTTTTTCTTCGTATGAGCGGGCCGCAAATCGGTGAATCCTTTGCCGGTTATGAAAAACAGGATATTGAGGCGGCCGGCCGGCGGGAACATTTTCCGGCGGTTGGCGTTTTTGGTGCCGATCTCGCCGAACACGTGGCGGATGCCCTGGATGAAGCGGTGCGTCATTTCTATTCTCCCGACCGTGAAAAAAGCCGGGTGGTAACCGTTTCGGGCGAGAACAGCATTCAGCTCTGGGAAAGTGTTTCGCGCCGCCGTTTGGGGGAAACCATTGAAATTCCGGCTGACGATACCTTGAGCCGCTTGGAATTTTCTTCCGACGGCACGCGCCTTGAAATCGAAAGCACTTCCGGGCGGGTGTGGATTCTTGCGGTCGAAACGGGAGAACTGTTACAGAAAAAATCAGAAAAGCAAAAAATAAAACAAACAGAAACCACGACGCCGCAAACCCGAAGCGAGCGGAACATCAACAAGTCGCGGCGCGCGTGGGAAAAAGTGCGGCAGGAGCTGGAGCGCCGCAATCAAAAATTGCGTGTCCGGCTCGCGAATTTCTATCATCAGGAAGATCTGTTCCCTCCGCTCACCGAAAAGCAGCTCGATGATATTTATGACGGCGCCACTTTCGCCAGCTTTGAGCTGCCGCGCCGGGCCGTGACCAGTTTCAATCAGGATCCGGAAACCTCCATCATTGCCGGCGAGAACCCGTTCTGGAAACGCATGATGGGAGCCGCCCAGGCGCGCGGAGCCCGTTCTTTTGGCGCCGATCTTTCCTATGCGGCGCGGTATTCAATTCATCGAATCCGCCTGAATTATGAAGATCCCCGCCACCGGCCCCAGGCCGGACCCGAACACCGGATCCGCTTGACGGCCAACCGATTTCCGGTCACCGCGCTTGGCGTAGAGCCCTCGCCGGGAGAACCCGAAGAAGTGGCGCTTCAGGAATTGCTTTCGGATGAGCAGTATGAAGACCTGATGAAGAACCGCATGATTATTCTTTCGGCAGATGAGAATCCATATGGCACGGGCGGCATCGTGCTTTACTTTCCGCCGCACCGGTCGGTTCGCAATACGTTCGAAAGAATCACAGAACGGTATGCCGCTTATTTTGAAGAACTGGGACTGGAAGGCAATGAACGGATGCATTTCATCCAGGCGCTGTTTTTTACGCCGGCCATGATTGTCGAACGCGATGTCACCCAGTCGCGCGTCATGGCGGAAGCGGTTTACCGCCAGCTGCGTGACAGCGAGGCGGAGGCCTTGCCGGAGGAACTGACACTTGTTCATGCCGGCGGCGTGAATCACCTGGAAAGCCTGAAGACGATTCTGGGGCGCAGCGGTGTTTTTGAGGAAGACTCGCCGGTTTCCATGGAAGAACCCTTGATCGAACCGCGCGAAGTGGTGGCGCAGGAACAGCTCGGCTATCCCTTTTTTGCCGAGCGGATGGATGAAATTCTGGATCACGTCAAAATTGTCGAGACCGGGCTCTGGGTGGAAGAAGATTATTTTGTCGATTTGTTCGGCCGCTTTCTCGAAGCCGAAGGCCATAATTTGCGCCTCGGGCTTTATCTCAGCGACCGCGGCGAATTTGCACGGGCGATTCCTTATCTTGAAAAAAGTCTGGAAGTGACGGGCGAAGATGCCTCGGCGCATGCCGCCCTCGCCCATGCCTACTGGTACGGGCATTCCAGACAGGACGAGCCGGTGGCAAATGAGTGGCGGGTGAAAGCGCGTCAGCATGCCGAACGTGCTCTGGAAATGGATGCCCGGGAATGGAAAGCCGTTTACATCCTCGGATTAATGGAAGGGACAGCCCGGCGGTTTGAAGCAGCGGAGCCATGGTTCAAGCGGGCGACTCAACTGCATCCGGCACTGGCACAAATCTGGCTCAATCTTGCCATCACGCAAAGCGGCAACGGAAAAATCGATGAAGCCATTCAGTCGGCGCGGGAAGGGCTGCAGCGTCTGGTTCCGCCGGAAAGAGAAGTCCGTCAGATGTTGTGGCGGGAACTTGCAATGCTGTATGGAAAAAAACGTCAGCGCGGTGCGGCACGCGTGGCGAACCGGCTCTTTGAACAACGGGATTATTACCCCGATGCAGCAGAATTGAGCGCTATCTTTGAAGAAATTGATCAGGCTGTGGAAGCAGAACGGCCGGAAGCGCGTCAGGAACCGTCCCGCGAAGAGCGGTATTTTCGCGGTGAAACCATGGTCCGGCTGTGGCCGCAGTCCCGCCTCTCGGACAAGAAAGACAGCTATGTCCAGGGCCGGTTTGAACAAAAATTTGTCAGCGAAGAGGACCGGGATACCAAGGCGGCCCGGCGCATGCTTGAGGCTGCGACGGCCCGGTGGAGTGAAGCGTCGCAGACCAGCCCGTACTGGCGGGGGCAGGATCTGGCGGTCCGGTTAAAGCAGTTTGAAGCTTCAACGACCCGGATCGGCGCCGACATGCCGACCCTTTTTTATTACTCGAATGCCGATACGCTCGAAGCGGAGACGGTTCGAATTTCTTTCCGCCGGCGAGCTATTTTTCTGCCGATGCAATTTCTTGAAGCCTTGAATCCGGATGACCCGCTGGACCAGGGTTTGCTCGCCTATGAACTTTACCGGGCACAGAACCTGCTGGATACCTACTGGAAATGGCGGGGGCGCGGTTTACCGATTGCCCAAGTCTATGATCAGGTGAAAAGGAAAGCCGATGCCGATGAGTTCGACCGCGAGGCATTTTTTTCCGGCATTCCGCAGGAACAGCGCGAGACCCGTTTGCGCGAACTGATTCTGGAAGATGAACAGCTTCATCAGCGGGACCGCGAAGCCGTGCTGCGCGAAGAAGAGCAGACCCTGGATGCAGCTGTATTCATGGAAGATCGAATTGCTGAATCGGGAGAAGAAACACCGCTCGACAAATTGTTGAATGTGCAGGATGTTTCGGATGTGGCGCGGCGCCTCGAACGATTAGCGCTTCATTATGACAGTGAAGGCGAGCAGGAAAAAGCCACCGAAATTTACCGGCGGGCTTTAAATATTTACCATCAAACCCAGGTAGCCGATTTCATCGGCATTTATCCGCTGGAAGCCCAGCTGGAAATTCTCTTCTTTGTTTTGCGTACGGGACTGCTGGAAGATTTTATCCGCGAATACCGGGTTCTGTTGACTGGCGAAGGATTTCCGGAATCTTTCAACGAATTATATGAAGAAGCGCGCGGGCAGGTTGAAGGCTTGCGGCAGGGATTTATGCCCTCCTGGCTGCGGGTCGCGGTGCCGGACTTTCTTTACAAACTTGAAGTTTACAAATCGCTCTACCGCGGGAATGACGCCAAGGTCCGCCAGATTCAGGAAATTCAAAACGAGGTCATCACGCGCGCAGAAGAATATATCGATTTAGGTGAGCGTCCGGAAAGCCGCCAGGAACGTGTGCTTCCGCGCGCCGGCGGCTGGCGTTCGCTGCTGCTGGTTTTCACCGGCTTGTCATTGATTCTGTTTCCGGCGCTGGCGGCCAGTCCGGCGCTGGCATG
This sequence comes from uncultured bacterium, assembly GCA_964526065.1. Taxonomy (GTDB): domain Bacteria; phylum Omnitrophota; class Omnitrophia; order Omnitrophales; family Aquincolibacteriaceae; genus CAZGID01. Next base: position 7,079 of record CAZGID010000003.1, on the reverse strand, counting down.
GCTGGAGGGCGCCACATTTCTGATTCGCAGCCTTGTGTTTGGCGGCACTCTGATGTCCGGACTGATTCTGGCGGCCAGTATTCATATGCTGCGTACCGGGCGCGGCGTGAAATCGCTGGCGGACCGTGATTACCGCATTTGGGCCACGGTCATGGCCTCGACCGGCGTCTGGAGTGCGATGGGTTTCTTCGGGCTTTTCCCTGTTGCGGCAATCCTGATGTTTTTGACGCCGTCTCTTTTGCGTGCACCTCACCGGCCGGAAAAAGTGGCCCGCGAAGGAAAGACACTGCGTCTGCCCGGCGCGGCCGGGTTGTCGGGCACCCAGACCCAATTTCTTTTTCTCAGTCTGATGACGGCCGATCTGGCGTTGAAGTTCGGCGCCTTAATGTGGCTGGACCCCGTGATTCAAATGACTTCCATTGTCCCGGCTGTAGCGTTCCTGCTGCTGACGCAGGCGGTCCTTGTCTATTTTTACCAAACCATCGGGGCGAAGCGCATGCCGCTGGGGCTGACGCTCATGCTGGTGGCGGTTATTAACTTGATGAGTCAGGCCGTTTTTGGCGGCGTGGTCACGCCGATTAGCGGAATTTTAGGAGAGGTCAGTCTGGCGACACTTCTCTTACAAGTCGGAGTGTCTTTGACGACGCTTGAAGTCTGGACGATGCTGCAGCGCATAACGAAGCGGAAAGATTTTTCCGGCTATTTTTCTCCGCCACAGGAGAAAAAAATGTATGCGCGGCGCACCATGATGGCATCGGCATTGGGAGCGCTCCTTGTGCTGCCGCATTATCTGCGCAGCCGGTTTCATTTCGTGAGGGATCCGTCCGGGCGCCAAACCGTATGGGAAGACCCTGGTCAGGAAGGACTGACGGAAGAAGAACTGCTTTTTATACTCGCGCGGCTGTCGTATCTGGATGATTTTGAGGATAAGCCGCTGCCGGAAGCGGTGAAGCAGGAGCTTGGCGGCGATTTGCGTGATTTTGAGGTGCAGGACCCGATTTTCGGAGAGCGGTATGCTAAATACCTCCGGAATCCGTCTCGTACGCAGGAGCTGATCGATAATATCCGGCGGCGTTATCCGGAATGGAGCCTGATATTTGATGAACGCAGTCAGCAATTGATGGAGGCCGAATATACGACCATAAACGAATTTCTAGATCTGCTGAAAGAAGCAAAAAATTATGAAAGTGAAATGCGCAGCGGCAAACTTTATGGTTTGCTGGACTACGTCGCGGCGCCTTATAAATATTTAAGTCTCAGTCACGCCTTATGGGGCATGCTGGGAAGAACCGCCGCGGAACGAAGCCGGCAGGTGCAAATTCATTTTGACCGGCAGGAACGCGAAAGCGACCTGCCTCGGGGCGAAATCGTCCGGCGGATCGATCGATGGCTTAAAAACGTAGAAGAAAAAATTACAAAATTTTCCCAGCTCGGTAATCCGCATCCGTACTTTATCGAACATCTTCGTGAATTCAAGGCGGTGCTGGAGGCGGAGAAAACGCGCCGGCAAAGATCGGAGGCCCGCGAGGAACTGCCTGCTTACGAGGAATTATTTCAGGACGGCACCTTATTTTATCCCCTGGGTCAGGCGATAGCTTCCGACAGCCGCCGGGTCTGGCGTGAAGATGCCTTTGCTCAGCGGCGGCAGCGCGGGGTGACGGAAGCCAGCATTCGTCAGGCGCGGCAATATCTCGAAAAATACGGCATTTTGGATCCGGAGAATCCGCCTCCCGTTCGTGAGATCGACGAGTTAAATGACCGTGTGGCCGAACTGACCGGAAACCGTTCCCGTCTGCTGTTTCCGGATTATTCCGTTATGACGACCGGGTCTTATAAGGTTTTTGCGCCTGTCGAAATTTACGAGCGGCGGGAGAAGGGAATTTTGCCGCAGCGGACCTTTGGCGTTTCGACCGGAAATCATGGAAAAGCCATTGCGGACGCTGCGCGCCGCGCCGGGATTCCGGTTTCAATTTTTATGGATGCTTCCACACTGCCGCATAAACGCGAGGCGGTGGCGGCACTGGGGGCGGAAGTCATCATGGTCTATCAGGGAGAACCGGTTCGCAGTTACCGAGCCGGCGAAGACATTGTTCATGATTTAACCCGGCGCTCCGGTCTGGCGCAAGAGCTGGAAACATTTTACCGGAAGTGGGAAAATCCGCCCGCATGGGCCCGCTGGCTGGCGGGAAAATGGCTGGCGCCAAATTTTATCCAGATTCCACATGCCAGTCCTTCCGTAGTTTCTGGTTATTCGGTCGCGGGACAATTGATTGCGGAAGCTTTGAGCGACCGGGAAAGCGCAGACGGGCTGCCTCTTGGAAAAGCCGGTGAAAATGTGGCCATCATCAGTCCGGGCGGATCGTTTGGATTTGCTTCAGGCGTTCTTGAAACACTCGCCGCTTTTCCCGAAGCCCAGGCTTATGTTGTTTCGGCGCCTCCGGCGGATCTGGCGGCCCGTTCGCTGATTTTTGGAGATTTGGTGCGTGAGGATATTCAGCCGCAGGCGCTGGAACTGGACCGGTATGCATCTTTCCTTGGGAATGCGGCCGATATGCTGCGCGAGCAGAACGAGTTGATCGTGGATGGAATTTCGGCAACACCGGAACCATTGGCCCTGGATCTGGTTCGTCAGACCGCCAATGGTGTGACGCTGGTCACGCAACTGGATGCCCTGTTTGCAACCGCACTGTTGGAACGCTACGGCATGGCGGTGGAACCGACATCGGGATTGTCTCTGGCTTCGCGCATTTTGCAGCCGGAACTTTATGAATCCACGCAAGTGCAGGTACTTCCGCTCACCAGCCGCAACCGTAGCCGGGCGATGGATGAAATCATCCGCTATCTGGCCCAGGATGAAAACCGCATTCTCAATTATTTTCGTCAGCGCCTTGACGAGGTCCGGGCGCAGCCGCCGGAAAGCGGTGAGCGTCCCGAAAGCCGCGAAGACGAAGTGTTTGCCAGCTACGGTGTCCGTGTCACAGGTGAAGAAACACGCACGCCGCTGGGCGGGATGGCGCGGCTGACGCTGCTGCATGAGGAATGGAAACTCACACCGCAGGAAGGCGCCCGTCTCTCGGAGATTCCGCTGGAACGCCTGGTGGCGCGCAAGAAACTGCTGGAAAAATTGTTTTCTAGAAACCGGATTGAACCCACGGAATATTTCAATCCGCTGGCGCATCCGGAAGTGCTCGCTCTGGAATTATCGACAGAAAGGGTAGCGCGGCTGGATAACCGTGCGGCGGGGACTTCGTTTGCCGAACGGCTGCAGCGGGAACTGATTGCCGCCGGAATTGCCTGGCAGGGCCGCATCGGAGACGTGTTGACCGATCCGGAAGGATATCGCTTGTGGCAGGTGGCGGAATCCGAACTCCGGCGGGCCGACCGGCGGCCGGAGCGGCAGGCGGCAAATCGTGATGCGGAAATGAGAACACTGCTTCGCATCGAAGAAACGGAAGACGCGGCGGCGGCCTGGGAAGCCATGCGGCGGAATTTTGATTTGTATTTTGAAAACAAGGAGGCATTGACGGAAGAACAGCGTTTCTTTTATGCCAACTGGATGGAAGACTGGAATCAATTCCGGCAGCGGGTAAAAGAATATGTGCTCGATCCTTCAAAAAGAACGCCTGCCCGCCGCCGCTGGTTCCGATCCCATGCCGTGTTACTTCCCGCCACATCGCAGGTCATCAAAGAAAAAGAAGTGCGGTTTGATAACAGCGTGGCCGTGCGGGGCCAGGTGGACTTCTTTATGGAAGGCAACCGGCGCGTGCCGCTTGCCCGCAAGGCATTTCTGGAAACGCAGACCTTTTTTATTTTTCAATTTCATTCGGTTGTAACCGAAGCCGGAGAAAAAATGGTGCTCAGTATTCATCGGCCCGGCGAGCTGGAACCGGAATTTGAAGGGGCCTGGGATGGCACGAATTTTCAGGATGAAGCGCATCCCTCGGCGCGGGTGGACGCCTATCGCCGCTTTTTCCTGGATGAGACGGCCGAACCGGAACGGCCGCTGCCGCGTCCGCTCTACCGGTTGACGCCTTCCGGCCGGGACCGGGATTATGGGGTGCTGAATGTTTTCGAGATTCCGGGTGCGCAGTCCAGAACGGGAAAAGACCGCACGATTCAAATCGGAATTCATCCTGACTTTTGGGAAGATGCGGCCGGCCGGTTGCGCATGTTCTGGCTGAGAGCGCATGTTAGAAACGGAAAACGTCAGATAACACTTCATCTGGGGCCGGAAGCGCGCGCTCCCGCCGTGGGACGGTTGACCTGGGATGCCAAACAGCAATTGTTTGTCGATCCGCAAGGGCCCGCGCTGGAAGGTGAAAAAGAACGACACCGGCGCCGGCTGGAGGAATGGGCGCGTCAGCCGCTGGATGTCACGCGGCTTCGGGCCGCACTGACGGTGACCGGTGTGGGAGCCAAGCCGGGCGGCAAGGTGAATCTGTTTTCCGCTCCGGCAAGAGGCCGGTATCAGGGAATTCAAAGTCCCGAATGGATTCCGGGCGAGACTCTGGAATACGAAACCATTCCGGTTCCCGGCGAAAAACGAATTGTGGTGCATGTGCCGGAGAACCCGGAGACTGGACGCGCCGCGTCCGAAGCCGTTCGTTTTTATCATGCGGCCGAGGATTCAAAACCGGCAGAACTTTTGACGGCCGAACAGGAATTGGCCCGCCGCTTTGAATTATGGAAGGAGGATCTGCCGGCAGCGATCCCGGTGACGGCCGATGCGAACGGAAAGATTTTACTCAGCACCGGCCGGCGCGGTGAGATCCCGAAACTGGACCTTTACCCTGGAATTGGAAAAGCGCGGCCTGTAGAAGAGCGCCGGCTGTGGGTGTCTTTTTCCCGTCAGGAGGACGGCCGGCGGCGGCTTCATATCTATGGCCGCAATGCGCAGAATCAGCCGGAGCAATTACTCTGGGAAGGTACCTATGATGCGGCGGAAGGCCGGATGACGGCATTGCCCGAAAGGGCTTTATCCCCGGCGGAACTTTACGCGGCTCAACTGGACGCCTTTCGTTTGGAATATACCCGGGTGCCGCCGGAAGACTTTGAAAGTCATGACCGCCGTATGGCTGAGCTGGCGGATATGGAAAAGGAAGTCGAAATCGATACCCGCGCTGAGGTCTTTTTCGACGAAGTTTCGCAAGGCGGCCACTTGAAATCCCGGGAAGGAATTTATTTTATCGAAACCTTGTTGAATCAATTATCACGCGGCGAATTTGACGCTGCCGTTTCCTTTTTTGAAGAATGGACGATTCAGAATCCCCGCGAAATTCCGGTGCGCCGCGAGGTTCTGGTAAATTTTGCGCGGGCGTTGAATGAAAGCCGTCAGAATCTTCGATTGCGCAAACAGGTTTTGACGAGTTTGCAGAAACTCTTGCCTCAGCCGGAACAAGCCGAGCCGCTGGATACCGGAACCTTGCGCGAACAGGTGGGCGGCGCTTTCCGTCAGTTGCGGGATGCTTTGACGCATGCGCGGACGGAAGAAGATTTTCGCGAGGCCCATTTTTTTCAGCGTCAGCTTTTCCGCTTGCTGGATGACGCGGCGCCGTCTTCGCGTCGCCCCGCCATGCGGATTCGTGAGGTTGCGCAGGAACTTTTTCAAGAGGCTGAATCGCTTCAGCATATCGATACTTTTCCCGCGAAAGCGCGGCAACTAGGAATAGTGGTTTTCATGCAGATTGAACAACTGCAGAGCCGGTCCGAAAGCCGTGTGAAAGAAGAACAAAGACAACGGCAAATCAAAGGCGTTACCGATTTTCTGATTTATGAAGAACCGGCGATTGAAACCGTGTGGCGGCTGCTGCGATTTTCTTACGGGCTTTCGGCGACGGAAAGCCGGCTGGTTATGGAGGAAGCCCAAAAAGCCGCGGGCATGCGTCCTTTAATTTCGCAAGTCGTGGCCGGTATCCGGGAACGCTATCTTCAGGCTCTGGAAGGCTATGCGGCTTATATCCGTGACCGGGAAGAAGTGAAAGCCCAGATGGAATCCGAGCTGGCGGCGGCGGACCGGCAGGGAGAAAGCCGGAGCGTGGTGTTGCTGCGTTTTGCGCCGGAGTATGCGCGTCTGGCGGTTGAGCGGCGTCAGCAGCTGGAAGACTTGCGCGGGCCGCGGCATGCGCTGGCCGAAGCGCTGGCGGCGCTGGGCATCCGGAAAGAAAACGAAGCCGGAGCTGCCATCCGCGAAATCATGCGTCAGGAAACCAGCCGCATTTTTCCGGATGAAGCCGACCGGGTGGTCAATGCGGTGTTGCGGGAAGCGAGCCGCTCCGAAGCCCGTGAAAAGCCTCTGGCCCAGGATGTCTGGAATCTGATTCTTGAGGACGAAAAAGTTGCAGATCGTCAGCTGGAAGTTCAGCCCTGGCTGGAGAAGATTTTTATCGTGGAGCACGATGCTGTGTCGCGGAAACAACTGGCCCGGGTGATCCGGGTATTAATGCAGCCAGGGGAAGATCCACAAAAATTCCGGATACAGGAACTGCTCGAAGAAGGTTTTTCGTTTCCGTCCAACGTTGCGGCGGTGGATTCGATTCATATTGATTACTTTGACGCCGGTTTCCGGCGCTACGTGGGCGCATTTGAAATCCGGTTTCAGGACGGCCGGGCCCCGGCGCTTTTTACCGCTTCTACGGAAAAATCAACAACGCCGCCGGCGCCGGATCGCAGAACGCATCTGGAATATCAGAATCTGCTCTGGCTGGGACCTTTTGAAAACCGTTCACCCGTTCAGCGTCCGCTTCTCTATGTAGAGAATGCCGGGGATGGATTTCCTGTTTTGTTTAAATCTTATGTGGAGGGAGTGCAGGTGCGTGAACGGTTGCGGGCCGCAAATGCCTGGGACCCGGGGCGGGCCCGTGAACAGACGGCTGCGCGTGTCGAAATCGGAAAAGCTCTGGGCGAAAATCTGGCTTATCTCTACCAGCGTTCGCAGATGATTCCCCGGGATCTCTGGAGTTTACAGAATTATGTAATCAATCGAAGAGCTCGCGACCAGGGACGGCCGCGTCCGCTGGCGGTGGCCGTGGATCTTGCAATGGATGGGCGGGGCATTCCCCCGGTCGCGATTGTCCGTGGGC
>CAZGID010000002.1:0-41861 GCA_964526065.1 uncultured bacterium | reverse complement strand
GGCCGGCATCCGGATGTCGTTGAAATGGCCTTGCTGGCGGGCTTGTCCACATTGACGGCCGACCCGCTTTCGGATTTCAATGATGTCCGCAATCATGACCGGCTCGAGCAATGGATGCGCGATTATCTCGACAGCCGGGAAACGCATGAGTTGCACTTTGCCTGGATCATGCCGTTTACAACGGATGAGAGAATTCAGAACTGGGTGATGGAGTTTGCACGGCGTGTGGAAGCGCTTCAGGCGCAGCCGGCCTATCGCAACCGGGTTTCATTGAATATCGGGGTGCTGGCTTCCGATGCCGAAATCTCCGGTTATGAAATATTCGAAGAACAGTTTCCGGTCGATGGCGGGCTCCACCCCTTGAATACCGCAAACCGGCTCGGGATCCGGGATGCCATCAGCGGCTTTTTGAAACAATTTCCTAATGCGCTCTTTTATCATTTGCCGCCGGATTTGCAGGGCCTGCTCAGCCGCGAGGATCAGCGCCGGAATGTCGAACTCGACAGCCAGCTGACCGGCGCCCAGGGCTTTCCGGTTTTTGCGGCCGTGAACTTTATTACTGCGCGGGAGCGGACGGCGGTGACACCCGCGTTGCTGCGGGAAATTCCCCGGGCTTTTTCTGAGCGTGTGATTGTTTATAATGGAACGCATCTCGAAGTGCCGCGTACGGCGCTTGATTTTGCGTTCGCCGCCATCGTGGACCGCCTGTTTGCCGCCAGTGCCTAAGACGGGCAAAATCCTCTTTCTTTCGGATTCCAGGCTGTTTGGGCACTGGCTTCGCGAGCTTGACGCTCGCGTAAGCCCATGGAATAATCGAGGCTTATGAATCCTCTCTACGGCATCTACCGCGATTTTAAGGCTTGTTTTGAAAGGGATCCGGCCGCCCGATCTCCGCTGGGTTTTCTGGAAGTCTTCTTTCTTTATTCCGGTTTTCATGCCGTGGTGTTTTACCGCATTGCCCATTTGCTGCACCGGCTTCACATTCCTTTCATTCCGCGTTTCCTTTCTCAACTGGCGCGCTTTCTGACCGGGGTTGAAATTCATCCCGGGGCCCGTATCGCACCAGGGTTTTTCATCGATCACGGGATGGGTGTGGTGATTGGGGAGACGACGGAAATCGGAGAATGCTGCACCCTGTACCAGGGTGTCACCCTTGGCGGTACGGGAACGGAGCGCGGCAAGCGTCACCCGACGCTCGGCAAGCATGTCGTGGTGGGAGCCGGAGCCAAGGTGCTCGGGAATATCCGACTGGGCGATAATGTGAAAGTGGGGGCCGGCTCTGTCGTCATTCACTCCGTGCCGGACCAGTGTACCGTCGTGGGGGTTCCGGCCGAGATTGTCCGCAAGGGACCCGGTCGGGGGCATGCGATTGCGCTGGATCACGGGGATTTGCCGGACCCGGTCCGGGAGCTCAAAAACCGTATCCGGCAGCTCCAGCGTGAAATTCAGCAGCTTGAAAAACTCCTTCCGGACCGCGCCCGCGATCCGGAAAAATAAGTTTCTCTAACCCTTTTATTTTAAAAGGGTTCCGCGAATGTTTGCTTTCCATTCTTTGACGCCGTCTATTTCATGTGCTACGGTTAAAGAGTCTATGGGATAGTAACCCTATCCTGTTGACATTAGGGTAGTTAGAGAAAGCGCAACTTTTCAGATAGACAGTACACGCACAATACGGTTTCTTATTTCTTATTAAGGAAGTGGTAACGCGTGATGCTGGAACTGAAAGGATGCGCTTTTTTTATTAAAGAAGGGAGGTGCGGGGGATGGCTATCGACATGAGAATGGTAACGGGGATCCTGGTAGGCGCGATTCTCGGGCTGCATTATCACGATGCCCTGATCGTGTATCTTCCGATTCTGACCGTTGCGACTTTGATTTTTCTGCTCAAAACCATTCGTCAGTGAGCTGGAAGTTCTGAAGCCGGTCCAAGGAGCACCGGCGTATTTCAGCAGAGCCTTGATGAATGGAAAAGGGAGGTGATGACCATGAAGTTCGACGACCATCTGTTAGCAGGCTTGTTTATCGGGATCACGGTCGGCCTGCATTATGGAACGTCGCTCCATGCGTTCATGCCGATATTTTTGGTACTCGGTATTCTGTACCTGCTGCGGTATGTAACGGCACGGGGCTAAACAAGTCGGCGCCGTGGTCCGGCGCTAGACCGTTGTGAACCGCGGGCGGAGCCGAAGCTCCGCCCGCGTCCCTTCTTCAGACCTTCTTTTTATTGACACTCCCGAACAGCCCTCCTAGACTTGCCGCATGAAAAAAATTCTTTTATTTTCGGATGGAGGCGCCCGCGGCAATCCCGGGCCGGCGGCGGTGGGCATTCTGCTCTGTGATTCAGACGGTAACAAGCTTCGGGATCATCGTGAAGTCATCGGTGAAACCACTAACAATGTCGCCGAATACACGGGTGTCATCCGGGGCTTGGAAATGGCGCGCGAACTGGGCGCTTCGGAAGTGGATGCCTATCTCGACAGCCAGCTGGTGGCGCATCAACTGGCCGGCGTATACCGGATCAAGACGCCGCATATCCGGGATCTGGTGGTCGAAGTGCGGGACCGGGAAAAATCATTTACCAAAGTTTCCTTTACGCATGTACCGAGAACCCACGAAAAAATCCGTTATGTCGACAAGCTCGTTAACCGGGCCTTGAACGAGGCGGGGTACTGATATGGAACTTCTGCTTTTGGCCGTGATCGGATTGCTGGGCGGATTGTCCTCCGGGCTCTTTGGCATTGGTGGCGGCACTATTTTTGTTCCGCTGCTGATTTTGTGGCGTCATTTTGATGCGCATCTGGCCATCGGAACTTCAATTGCCGTGGTGGTGCCCACGGCGATTGCGGCAACGCTGCGGCATTCCGGGTCCGGTATGGTGGCGTGGAAAACGGTTTTGCTTATAGCGGTGTTTGCCATGGTCGGCGCCTGGCTAGGGTCCGAGCTGTCACTGCGGCTGCCGGTGGGGGTGCTGCGGCGGGCGTTTGCGGTTTTTTTGATGCTGGTTTCATTGAAGCTGTTTTTTCAACATTAACCTATATATAGGAAGTCCGTTATGCCGTTTGAAACTCTGGAGTCCACAGAATCCCGGGGAGGAATTCGCGCCGCTTTGTGGCGGGCCGCGGTGGCCGTATTTCTGTTTTTTGCCTCCCTTCGTCTGGCCCTGCTGATTCTGGCTGCTTTGATTGTGGTATTTGCGACCGGAACTTTTGTCGAATCTTTTCATGGAACCGAGGCGGCGGCCATTCTGGTTTACCAGGCGCCCTGGTTTCCCTTGCTCGGTTTTCTGCTGGTGTTGAACCTGACGGCTTCGGCATTGACTCGTTGGCCGTGGAAGAAAAAGCACATTGGTTTTGTGACGACGCATGCCGGCATCATCATCATTTTGATCGGGTCTTACATCACTCAAAATTTCATGATCGACGGCCAGATGGCCATTGAAGAAGGAAAAAGCGAATACCGCATTTCACTGCCGCAGGAACCTTACCTTTATGTTTATCCGGAAAACCGGATGCAGCCATGGGGTTTTGCGATTCAGCGCAAGGCATTTCCGTGGCAGGGGACAAAGCGGCTCCATCCCGATGAAGGCGGAATTCCCTTTGAAGTCATGCTGCGGCAGTATTTACCGAAAGGCCGGCTGGAAGAGAGCCTGGTGCCGGCGGAGTCCGGACCGGCGGCGGTGCAGATTACGCTTCAAAACTCGTTTGTAAATCAAACGCTCTGGCTGATGGAAAACGATCCGGCGCGCGGCAGCACGCAGCTGGGACCGGCGTCCATTTCTTTCCGGGACGAACGGCTCAAGACACAAACAGAAAAAGCCTCGCCTGCCGGGTATCTCGAATTTGTGATGGCGGACGGGAAACAGGAACGCATTCCGCTTTCCGAATCCATGAGCCTGCCATTTGAATTTAAAATCGGCGACACCGGTCTTGAAGGGGCGGTGACCGCGATTTACCGTAATGCCGTAATCGCCGGCCGTGAAATTCAGGAAAAAGATACGCCGCCGGAGGCGTGGGAGAATCCGGCCGCTGTCCTGAAAATTCAAGGGAACGGCCGTGAAGAAAAGCATACGGTCTTTGCCCGATTTCCTGATTTTCCTACGATGCATGGAATGCAGCCCAGCGCGTTTGGGCTGCGCCTTTTTTACCGCCATGAAGATCCGGCGGCGGAAGAGGCGCGGGAACTGCGGCTGATCGAGGAAGAAGGAAAACTCTTTTATCAGATCCGTAACCGCGAAGGCATTCAGGAAGGCGCGCTTCAGGAAGGGGATCCGGTTTCGACCGGGTGGATGGATTTATCGCTTTCGCTCAAGGCGTTCATGCCGCATGCCCGCGTGGAAAAAAGTTTCGAAGCCGTCCCCGCCACAAGTGAGGCAGCTGGTGTGTTTCGTGCGATTGAAATTGAGATTCCGGAAACGGGAAGGCGGATCTGGCTGCCCCAGGGATTTGCCGAAGCGATTGAGATTGGAGGGAAAAAATATCATTTCTTTTTCGCGGAGCGGCGCATTCCGGCGGGGTTTCAGCTGCAGCTCGTTGATTTTCGTGTCGAACATTATCCGGGCACGAACCGGCCGGCTTCCTATGAAAGTGATGTCCTGTTGCGGGACGGCTTCCGGGGCATCGAGAAAAAAACGACGGTTTCGATGAATGAGCCGCTGGATTACAATAACTTCCGCGTCTTTCAAGCCAGCTATATTCAGGAACCGGGACAGCCGGATATTTCAATTTTTTCGGTGGTTCGCGATCCCGGTATTTTCTTGAAATACAGCGGCACGATCGTGATGGTCGGAGGGATTATTTTTATGTTTTCGAAGGGGCGGCTGCGGTTTCGTAAAAAGGGAGAAGAAACAGGAGAGGAATTATGAGGATTATTTTGAAAAGCGCCGGTCTGATTTTATTGTTTCTGGGGTTGGTCCCCGTTTCCGGTCGCGCGGCAGAGCCGGAAAATGCGATGGCCGTTCTGGCGGATATCCCCGTGCAGCACAACGGGCGGGTTAAACCGTTCGAGACATTTGCGCGCGAAGCCGTTATGTCGGTGACCGGAAAAATCCGTTTTGAAGGCAGCTCTCCGGTCGTGACGATCTGGAAGTGGATGGTGGAGCCGGAGAAATGGAATGATGCGCCGTTGCTGCGGGCGGACCATCCGGCGCTGGCCGCAGATCTTGGGCGGATGAGTGTACGCGGCCGCGTTTCTCCGCAGATTGTATTGCAGCATGCGCCGTTTATTGAAAAGGTTCAAGCGGCCCATGCGCGCCGCGAAGCAAAACAGGATTTGAGCCGCGAAGATGAAAAGCGACTCGAAATTTATGAGCGGGCGCTTCTGTTCCAGGCGATCGGCCGCGGCGAATTGCCCGGCTGGGTTGCTCATCCGGATAATCCGGTTGCTCCCTGGCTTTCGCTGGCGCAACTGGCGCGTCCGGAAGGCGGCGCCATGCTGGCGGCTTTTTTTTCCAAGGCGGACGCGGAGCACCTGCGCGAAACTTTAAGCGAGCTCTTTGTTACGCTTGGCCAAGGGTTTGACTCGCCGGAAAGCCTCGACGATGCGCTCGCTTTTCGCGCGGCTCTCGAGAATCTCTTTCTTTCCCGCGGCATCGCGCTGAACCGCGACGTGCTCGAACTCGAAAGCCGTTACAACCATCTTCAGCCTTTCGCCCGGGCCTGGCCTCTGTATGCCGCCGCTGTTTTTTTATTGCTCCTGATGGGGCCGGTTTCACGTTTTAGAAAAATCTCATGGGGCGTCAACCTTCTGGCCTGGTTGTTTTTTGCGGGCGGCTTTGCGCTGCACACCTACGGATTCTATTTGCGTTCCATGATTGCCGGACGCCCGCCTGTTTCCAATATGTATGAATCCGTGATCTGGGTTTCATGGGCCATTGTGCTCTTCGCCTTGATTCTTTCCTTTTTCTACCGGACCGCGGGCCTGCGGCTGGCGGCCGGCATTGTGGCTTCCTTTGCGCTGATTGTGGCGCAGAGCTTTCCGGCGCTTCTGGATCCTTTCATCACACCGCTTGTTCCGGTGCTCCGCAGTAATTTGTGGCTGACGGTCCATGTGCTGACTATCACCCTCAGCTATGGCGCCTTTGCACTGGCCTGGGGGCTGGGGCATGGGGCCGTGTTTGCCATTGCGTCCGGCACCGCCGGCCGCGAGATGCAGGACCGGCTGGTGCTCTACCTTTACCGGTCGGTCCAGATTGGTGTTGTGCTGCTGGCTTCCGGGACCGTGCTGGGGGGCGTCTGGGCCAATTATTCCTGGGGGCGCTTTTGGGGCTGGGATCCGAAAGAAACTTGGGCTTTGATCGCGTTGCTCGGTTATTTATTAGTTTTGCATGGCCGCTATGCCGGCTGGCTGGGACCTTTCGGCTTTTCCATGGGGATTGTCCTGGCCTTTCTCGGCGTGCTGATGGCCTGGTACGGTGTGAATTACGTGTTGGCGGCGGGATTGCACAGTTATGGATTTGGCGGCGGCGGTCTTCCTTATGTCCTCGCCTTTGTGTTTCTGGATCTTCTGGTGCTGGCCGTGGCGGGCTGGAAAAATCATACGCGTAAAAAAAGCGAAGCCTACTTTGCCGGCTGAGCGATCACTTTTGTTGAATCGGCGTCTGAAACGTGTTAGATTCCGATGTTGTCAATTTCTCAATTGAAGCATGACTGGAACCATCGAGCAGAAAGAATCCGGCCGTAAATTATTTTATGGCCTCTTCCTTTTCCCGCTGCTTATCGCGGTCGGGATGGCTATTCTCTTATGTACTGTCGTCCTGCTCACCCGCGAAGCTGAAACTCCCGAATCGCTCATCACAGCAATCAAAACCGGAACACCGAGCAAGCGCTGGCAAAAGGCCTATGAGCTTTCCAATGAGCTGAATCAGGGGCGAGGATTGCTTCGTTCTTCCGGCGTGATGAAAGAAGTGATTCATATTCTGACCAGCCGGTCCGAATACGATCCGAAAACCCGTTCTTATATGGCTGTAGCGCTCAGCCGATTTGATGAACCCGAAGTGATCCCGGCGCTGCAGAATGCTTTGAGTCAGGAAAAAGATATTGATGTGCAGCTCTTTTTGCTATGGGCGCTGGGCGTCAAGGAAGCCCGGGCAGCCGAAGCCCAGATTCGCGATTTTCTCAAAAGTGAAGATCCTCATATCCGTAAAATGGCCGCCTATGTGCTGGGGGCGGTCGGATCGGATGCAAGCGCGGACGCGTTGATTGCTTTACTGGATGACCGGCATCAGGATGTGCGCTGGAATGCAGCGTTGTCGCTAGCGCGTCTGGGAAGGCCGGAAGGGTATGAAGAATTACTGCAAATGATCGACCGCATTTCGCTGGATGCTTCAGGCGGTCTGACCGAAGAACAAAAGGAAGAAATTATGACCAGCGCGGTTAAAGGAATCGCGCTTCTTGGACGTAAAGATGCTGTCCCTCTGATTCGTCAACTTGCCGGCGAGGATCCGAGCCTCAAAGTCCGGCAGGCGGCGATGCAATCCCTGAATCAACTGACGGAATCGAAAGCGGTATGAACGAAGAGAACAAGAATCAGCCGGCAGGTGCCGGCGGCCCGGCCGATAAAAAGCCCGAGGCACCTGTGCCGCCGCGTCCGGCCGCTCCGGCAGGAGCCAGCCCCGCTGCATCAGCTCCGGCGGCCCGTACCGCTGCTCCGGCTTCTCCCGCACGCCGCGCTTTTGTGGTGAACTGGCTGAATGTGGCGTGGGCTTCTTTTGCAGCGGCTTCGCTGGTTGCAATTTCAACCTGTGTCCGTTTTCTTTTCCCCAATGTTTTGTTTGAACCCAAGATGAGCTTTAAGATCGGCAAGCCGGAAGATTATGATGTCGGCGTGGTCGATACCCGCTGGAAAGAAAAATATGCCATCTGGGTGGTGCGTTCAATGGAAGGCATGTATGTTTTGTCGACTGTTTGTACGCATTTGGGCTGCACGCCGAGCTGGCTGGAAAACGAGCAAAAGTTCAAATGCCCGTGTCATGGCAGCGGCTTTTATAAAAGCGGCATTAACTTTGAAGGTCCGGCGCCGCGTCCGCTGGAGAGGTTTGCGATTCTGCTGGCCGATGACGGGCAGGTGCTGGTGGACAAGAGCCGCAAGTTTCAGTATGAAAAAGGCGAATGGAATAATCCGGCCAGCCTTTTGATGCTCTAGGATTTAGAAAGGGAGTTATGGGGGCGGAAAACAAGGATCCAAAAAAGCCATCATTTTTTTCTAAATTCAAACTTCCTTCCTTTAAAGATTTCCGGCTGAAGACCCAGGTCGGAAAATCTATTTTCCGCCATGGCTACAGCACCGACGACCGGGACCGGGCCATGACCGTTCTGACCAACGTTTTTTTCCATCTGCATCCCGTCAAAATCCGCAAACAGGGCGCGCGTTTCGGTTTTACCTGGTGCGCCGGCGGGCTGACCTTCTTTATCTTTTTAACTTTGGTGGTCAGCGGCATTCTTCTGATGTTCTATTACCGTCCGACCGTCGAATATGCGTATAACGACATCATCGCCTTAAGAGAACACGTCCCGTTCGGCATTATGCGCGAGCTGCACCGCTGGGGCGCACATGCCATGATTATTACCGTCTGGCTGCATATGTTCCGGGTCTTCATGACGGGTTCCTATAAACCCCCGCGTGAATTCAACTGGGTGGTTGGTGTCATTCTGCTGGTTTTGACGATGCTGCTCAGCTTTACGGGTTATCTGCTTCCCTGGGATCAACTGGCCATCTGGGCAATTACCGTTGGCAGCAATATGGCGCGCGCCACTCCGTTTCTGGGGCATGAAGGTCCGGGGGCCGCGCTTCTCAAAATCGGCGAATTCCCTTTGATTCATTCCGGTTCGGATGCACGGTTTGCTTTGCTTGGCGGCCGATTTGTCGGTGAAGCCACCCTTCTGCGCTTTTATATTCTGCACTGTGTAGCGATCCCGGTCGCTGCGGTCATTCTCATGGCGGTGCACTTCTGGCGCATCCGTAAAGATGGAGGCATCAGCGCGCCCTTATGATCGATGTCTTCAAGGAGCTTGTTAATGCGGCTTCTTCGCCGGTCAGTATCTTTTTCGGTTCCATCCTGGTGCTTGCCCTGTTGATCGCTTTTCCCGCTGTTATGACCTCGCTGTGGGTTGCCGTCCCGGCTTTGATTGTTTCCGTGCTCTTTTTCGGAATCGGTTTGACGGACGACCACTTTCGCTCCATTGTCACCAAGCCCGACAATGTTCCGATTGTGGGCATGCTTTTCATCTTCGGATATTTCACCTGGTATGCCATGCGCAAAGCTGTCATCAATGACGGGCGGCTGGCGGCGGGCAAACCGACGGTGGAAAAGGCTGAAGCGGAAGAAAAGGTCATGGTTTTTCCTTACCTGATCTATATCGAGTTTGTGGTGGCACTTTTTTGTTCGGTTCTGCTGGTGGTTTGGTCATTGCTTTTGAAGGCGCCGCTGGAGGAGCCGGCCAATCCGTCGATTTCTCCCAACCCCTCCAAAGCGCCCTGGTACTTTTTAGGGCTGCAGGAAATGCTGGTCTATTTTGATCCCTGGCTGGCGGGTGTGTTTTTCCCCACGCTGATTATTATCGGGCTGGCGGCCATTCCCTATATTGATAATGACCCGAAAACCTCCGGTTACTATTGTTTCAAATCGCGCCGGTGGGGCATTGCGGCTTTTCTTTTTGGTTTCTGGATTCTCTGGATTCTTCTGATCGGAGTCGGCACGTTTTTGCGCGGCCCGAACTGGAACTTTTTCGGTCCGTTCGAAACCTGGAATCTTCATAAAGTCGTGCCGCTGGTCAACGTCAATCTGTCCGAGTTTATCTTTATCAAAGGCTTGAACCGGGGACTTCCGGAGGCATGGTTCATCCGCGAGGCCCCCGGCATTCTTCTGGTCTTGCTGTATTTCATTGTGCCGCCCTTGCTGCTGGCCAAAACACGGCTTAAAAAAATGTATGAAACGCTCGGTGCGGCACGGTATCACATCCTGATGTTTCTTTTTCTGGCCATGATGTCGCTTCCGATCAAAATGATTCTGCGCTGGGCGTTTAATCTCAAATATCTGGTTGCTATTCCGGAGTTCTTTTTCAACATCTGATATGCCATCCCCAAGCCTTTACAATACACGGAAAACGACCCTCTGGTTTTTGGTTGCCTCGCTTCTTCTTCTGATTGGTCTGGTTGCCATGGTTTTTCAGGACAGCTCGAGGGAATGGAAAATGTGGCAGCGCAAGTTTATGGCGTACAACCGTCAGAAAACGGAACTGGAGCTGACAGAAGCCCGCAAGAAACTCGACCAGCAAAAAATTGATGCTTTGAAAGCGCAGATGCAGGCGGCCGAAATCAGCCTCGAGGAACGGCGTGAGGAAATGGCCGGTTTGCGCAAGGAGCTGGCGCGTCTTGATGTGGCGTATGCCAATGCCAACAGCCATTACCAGAATCTGAAACAGTTTCAGGATTCGGACCGGTATTACTATGAAGAGCACATGCATCACGGAAACGAAGAGAAGGCCGAACCTTTTGAGCGGCGTCTTGAAATTCGGGCGCAGGAAATCGAAACGGCTCAACGGGATGTTGAAGGGATCGAAAAAGAAAAGGAAGTGGTGCAGAATCAGCTGGATGCACTCATGACCGACCTGATGCAAGCGGACCGCGATCTTAAGGTGCTGACGCAGGAAATCACCCGGCTGGAAGAGAAGGTGGATAAGTATACGTTTTCCTGGGACAAGGAAATCCTGAATGCCCCGATGCTGGATTTTATGAATCCGACTTTGCGCATTCAGCAGGCCGTCATCGAAAACATTTATGACGATTTTTATTACGTGCGGGTTCAAAAAGTGGATCGCTGCACAACGTGCCATCTCGGCATTGATCAGGCCGGGTTTGAAGATGCGCCGCAGCCGTTTACGACGCATCCCGACCTTGATCTGTATCTGGGATCCGAATCTCCGCATCCGCTGGAAACCGTCGGCTGTACGACGTGCCATGGCGGAAGCGGGCATTCCGTGAGTTTTGTGACCGCTGCGCATACGCCGTCTTCGGCGGAAGAAGCCGAGGAATGGAAAAAGAAATACGGCTGGCATCCGATGGAATTCTGGGCGGATAAGATGCTGCCGAGCCAGCATATTGAAGCTTCTTGCGCCAAGTGCCATCAGGGGGTCGTCGACGTGCCGCAGGCGCCGCGGTTGAATCAGGGCCGCGAGCTGGCGCGCGTTAATGGCTGTTTCGGCTGTCATAAAGTGGAAGGCTTTGAAGAGGTTTGGAAAGCCGGTCCCGGTTTGACGCATATCCAAAGCAAATTGACCGAGGACTGGATTGTGCGCTGGCTGCATAACCCGAAAGAATTCCGTCCTGAGACCAATATGCCGCGGATTTTTCATCTGGAAAATACAGATGATCCGCAGAATGTTGAAAAGGAAAATGCGGCCATCGCCGGTATCGCCGCTTATCTGATGAAATATTCCGAACCCGTCGCCTTGCAGACGCTTCCGGCCGCGGGAGACCCCGAACGCGGGAGGCAGCTGGTGGAATCTGTCGGATGTCTTGGCTGCCATACCGTTGGAGACGCTGCCGTGAACGATCACGGCCCGGTCCTGTCGGGTCTGGGAAGTAAAGTGACACCGGAATGGCTTTTTACCTGGCTCAAGAATCCGCAACACTATTATGCTGAAACACGGATGCCGAATCTGCGGCTGAATGATCAGGAGGCCGCCGACATTGCCAGTTTTCTGCTGCAGGATCACAATGAAAAGTTCGAGAGCCAGCGCCTGCCGGTCATAAAGCCGGAAGTCGTCAATGAAATGGTGCTCAATTTCATGACCGGTCAAATGCGGCATGAAGACGCCGCCGCCGAGCTGGAAAAAATGGGCCGCCAGGAGCGGCTCGAGTATCTGGGCCGTAAAATGATTGCGCGGCAGGGATGTTTTGGCTGCCATGACATCAAGGGATTTGAAGATGCGAAGCCGATTGGCACCGAGTTGACGGAAGAAGGCTCCAAGGAAGTGGCCAAACTGGATTTTGGTTTTATCGATATCCCCCGCACCCGTCAGGACTGGTTCTTTCAAAAACTGAAACATCCGCGCAGTTTTGATGAAGGCAGGGTAAAACCCTATCTGGATAAATTGCGCATGCCGCAATTTGGATTTACCGATGAAGAAGCCGGAGCGCTTGTTACATTTTTGTTGAGCTTGCAGCACGGCGAGGTTCCGCTTGAAATGCAGGATGTATTGACCCAGCGGGAGGCGGAAACCGAATCGGGACGCTTTCTGGTCAAAAAGTTCAACTGCCAGGGTTGTCATACGGTGGATGGTATTGAGGGACGAGTCCGGGCACTTTATGAAGAAGATACTGGTATGGCACCCCCGGTTCTGCCGGGTGAGGGCAGCAAGGTGCAGGAACCCTGGCTTTATCACTTTCTGGAAAGTCCCGTCACAATCCGGCCATGGTTGAATATCCGGATGCCGACTTTTGGTTTCGATCACCACGAGCTCACGACGCTGATTCTTTATTTCAATCACTTGTCAGAGCTGGGCCCGGCCTTTACGGCTAATGAAATTCCGCCGACGACACCAGAATATATTGAGGCCGGCCGCGAGCTTTTCAAAACCTTCCAGTGCATCAAATGCCATCAGGCCAATCCGCCCGCGGGCTTATCGGCTTCTTTCCTGGCCCCGAATCTGGTGATGGCAAAAGAGCGGCTTCGTCCGGACTGGATTCTGGCATGGCTCGAGGATCCGCAGGCGATCCAGGAAGGGACGATGATGCCGACATTCTTTTATGACGGACAGTCCCCGGTTGGTGATATACTAGACGGCGATATGCACAAGCAGATCCGTGCTCTCCGGGATTATATGATGGTCTTCACACCCGAAGAGGCGGCACGGATTCAGGAACCGGCCCCGGCAGCTGCGGGAACGCAGGCTTCCTGAGGCAGCGACTTCAAGGAGGAGGAAACAATGAGGAAGCATTTCTGGATGTTGGGAACTCTGCTGGCACTTTTGACCGGCAGTCATGCAGCCCTGGCGGCGACCGTCACGGGAACCGTGAACTTTTCCGGCACACCGCCCGAACCGACCCGCATTAATATGGACGCTGATCCGACGTGCGCCAGTTTGCACAGCGGACCGGTTTATACTGAAGAAGTCGTTGTTAATGAAAACGGAACGTTGCAGAACGTTTTTGTTTATATCAAAGAAGGGTTAGAGGGGCAGACATTTCCCGCGCCTAAAGAACCCGCCAAGCTGGACCAGTCAGGCTGTCAGTATCATCCCCATGTCTTCGGCGTTCAAGTCGACCAGCCGCTTGAAATCATGAACAGCGACAGCACACTTCACAATGTGCATGGGATGCCTGAAAAATCCAAAGAGTTTAATCTGGGCATGCCGATCAAAGGCATGAAGTTAAAGCGTCAGTTCAAGGAGCCGGAAGTCATGGTCAAATTCAAATGTGACGTCCATCCCTGGATGAACGCTTATGCCGGGGTCCTGACGCATCCGTTCTACAGCGTGACGGGCGATCAGGGAACTTTTGAAATCAAGGATTTGCCGGCAGGCACCTACGTTCTGGAAGCCTGGCACGAAAAGTACGGGACCCAGACTCAGGAAATCACGGTGGATGAGGCTGCTGCCTCGACCGTTGATTTTTCCTTTTCCGCCTGATCGATTGTATCTTCCTGGGACCTTCCCGGATGAAATACCGGGAGGGTCCCTTTTAATTTAATAACTTCATCGACGCATGGATATTTGGCTTTCACGTTATGCCCGCCTGGTGGTCGCTGCCACCTTCTTGTTGATTTTGGCCGGAGGTCTGGTCACAAGCCATGAAGCCGGTCTCGCCGTTCCCGACTGGCCGCTTTCCTACGGTCAGTTTTTTCCGCCCATGGTCGGCAATATTTTCTGGGAACACGGGCATCGCATGATTGCGGGGACCGTCGGGATTCTGACGCTGATTCTGACACTGTGGGTTCACTGGCGTGAAAAGGGCATTGTCCGGCGTCTGGCGTGGATCTGTCTTGCGGCTGTCGTGATTCAGGCGCTTCTCGGAGGATTGACGGTTATCCTCATGCTGCCGTCTGCGGTTTCCATTGCCCATGCTTGTCTGGGACAAACTTTTTTTTGTCTGCTGATCGCCCTTGCTTATTTTCTTTCCCGTCCGCATGCGCCCGTTGAAGAAGCACCTGCCCAGGCGCCGCGTCTGCGAAAGCTGATGGTGGTGACGGCCGTTATTCTTTATCTCCAATTAATTCTGGGCGCCACCGTGCGGCATACCGGCAATGGATGGGCCATCGGTCTGCATGTGCTGATGGCTTTTGCGGTTCTGTTTCACATTCTCCGGGTTTTTCTAGGCGTTTCAGGGCAGTACAGCCGCGACTTTCTTCTTCCCTGGGTGACGCGGCTGATCGGTTTTCTGGTGCTGATTCAGTTTTTTCTGGGAATCGGTTCCTTTATTGTGACACGTTTGCTGGAAGCCGGGTATGCGCCGTCCGGACCGGAAGTCTGGTTTACGGTGGCCCATCAAACCGGCGGCGCCCTCATTCTGGGGTTAATGGTCTTGATCACGTTAAGGGCGCATCAATGAAGAACCGGGATTTTCACGAGACCGACCGTTTTGCTCAGGCGCAGGCGCTGATTCTCGATTACTGGGAACTTATGAAGCCGCGGCTGGTTTTTCTTGTGCTTTTCAGCACGATGATCGGGTATTTTCTGGCGGCCGGAAATTTTTCGCCGGCGCCGGTTTTCTGGGCGATGATGGGCGGCACTTCGCTCGTGGCGGCCGCCTCCATGGTGTTGAATCAATGGATGGAGCGTGATGTCGATGCATTGATGACCCGCACGCATCGCCGTCCGATTCCTTCCGGCCGTGTGGATCCCGCCGAGGCGCTGGGGTTTGGCCTGGTGCTTGCGGTACTGGGAATTGGAATCCTGGAAATGAGCGTTAATTCACTGGCGAGCCTGATTGCAGCGCTGACCCTGCTGAGTTATTTGTTCCTCTATACACCGCTCAAACGGCAGACGGCCTGGTGCACGCTGGTCGGGGCCTTGCCGGGCGCTTTACCGCCGTTAATCGGCTGGGCCGCAGCGCGCGGCACCATTTGGGACAGCGGAGCGGCCGTGATTTTTATGATCCTTTTTCTCTGGCAGATGCCGCATTTTTACGCGATTGCCTGGATTTTCCGGCAGGATTATGCGAGGGCCGGATTGCAGGTGCTTTCGGTCTCCGATCCCGAAGGCGGGCAGCTGGCAAAACAGTCGGTTACTTATGCCTTAGTGCTGCTTCCGGTCAGCCTGCTGCCGACTCTCATCGGCCTGACGGGCGTTTTTTATTTCAGCGGGGCTTTGCTGCTCGGGATCCTTTTGGTGGCGGTCAGCGCCGGATGTGTGCGCAGCATGGAACGCGGCGCCAGAATTTTATTCCGCGCTTCCATTATTTATCTCTCGCTGCTTTTTATTCTGATGCTGGTCGACAAAGCCTGACATGATTTCAATCCAGAAACTCACCTACGCTTATGACGGCCGCAAAGCGCTGCAAGAATTAAATCTGGAAGTTCATGCGGGAGAAATTTTCGGCCTCCTCGGACCGAACGGCAGCGGAAAAACCACGCTGCTGCGGATTCTCTCAACCTTACTTCAAATTCCGGCGGGCAAGGTTCGAATCGACGCCTGCGATGTGGCCGAAGCGGTGCATGAAGTCCGCCGCCGGCTCGGGGTGGTCTTCCAGTCGTCCAGTCTGGATCCCAAATTGACGGTAGGAGAAAATCTGCTTTACCAGGGGCAGCTTTACGGGCTGGCGGGAGAGGCATTGAAATCTCGGGCCCGGGAGATGGCGGCACGATTTGGGCTCGAAGACCGGTGGCAGGAGCGCAGCGAAAAACTTTCGGGCGGGCTCAAGCGGCGGGTTGAGATTGCCAAGGCGCTGGTGCATCGTCCCGCGCTTTTGATTCTGGATGAACCCTCCGGCAGTCTGGACCCGGGAGCGCGTCTGGATCTCTGGCATCACCTGGCGTTATTGCGCAAACGCGATGGGCTCACCATTTTGATGGCGACGCATTTAATGGAAGAAGCGGAGTATGCGGACCGCATTGCGATTATGGCGGAGGGAACCGTTGCCGCGTTGGGAGCACCGGAGGAATTAAAAAACCAGATCGGCGGTGATGTGCTTGAAATCCGGACGGCCGTTCCGGCGGATCTGGCGAAAGAAATCGAGGCGGAATTTAAAACACCGGTTCAGATTGCGGACGATGCCTTGCAAATTGAGCATCCCGAGGGCCATCGTTTTTTGACCCGGCTGGTGGAAGCTTTTCCCGGCCGCATTCAGTCGGTGATTTTTCGCAAGCCGACGCTGGCCGATGTGTTTATGCATAAAACCGGCCGTCACCTTCAGGAAATCGCATGAAGCCCGCTCTTTTAGCTGCCGCCATGCTGTGGAAGCGCGAAATGATCCGTTTCTGGCGTCAGCCCAGCCGTGTCGCCGGCGCGCTCGGTTCCCCGATTATTTTTTGGCTTTTTATCGGTGCCGGATTCGGAAGCTCATTTCAGGCGGGAACGGGGGATACGAATTACCTCGCTTATTTCTATCCCGGCACCCTGTATTTGATCCTGCTTTTTACGGCCGTGTTTTCCACTTTTTCCCTGATTCAGGACCGGCAGGAGGGATTTATGCAATCCGTGCTGGTCGCTCCGGTACCATCCTGGAGTCTGGCGCTTGGAAAAATTTTGGGCGGAGCGGGATTAGCCTGGCTGCAGGGGCTCTTTTTTCTGGCGCTTGCGCCGGTTGCGGGTTTTTCGTTGTCGCCAGCCGCCATTTTGCAGGTGGCGGGAATTCTTTTTCTGAATGCCTTCTTTTTAACGGCCGGCGGATTTTTGCTGGCGTGGCGCATGAATTCCATTCAGGGATTTCATGCGGTGATGAATCTGCTGCTGATGCCGCTGTGGTTTCTCTCGGGAGCGCTGTTTCCCCTTGAAGGCGCGCCGGTATGGATCCGCGTTTTGATGCAGGTCAATCCATTAACCTACGGGCTGGGAGCGCTGCGGCAGGTGCTTTCGGGACCGGAAGCCTTTCCCTTGCTGCCGGATGCCGCCCTTTCCTGCGCCGTGACGGCGGGGCTCGCGGTTATTTCGTTGCTGCTGGCCGCACGCTTTGCCGCGGAACGCGGCCCGGAGCAATTAACGTGATGCCGGAGATTCATTGGCCGGCGGTGAACGCGGGTCTGAATCTCGCCAGTGCTTTTTTACTGGTGCTGGGTTATATCTTTATCCGGCAGCGGGCCATTACGGCGCACACCATGAGTATGCTGGCGGCCTGCATGACCTCCGTTCTTTTTTTGATCTCCTACCTGTCTTATCATTATCACCATGGCAGCACACGCTTTGGCGGAGAAGGCTGGATCCGCTGGGTGTATTTTACAATTCTTCTTTCCCACACCATTTTGGCTGTCGTGATCCTTCCTATGGTGGTGATGACGCTGGTGCGCGGTTTGCGCGGTGACTTCGTGCGGCATGTCCGGATCGGAAAAAAAACATTGCCTCTCTGGCTGTACGTTTCGGTCACCGGCGTCGTCGTTTACTGGATGCTCTATCGGATGTAGCTTATGGACCGCTTCGGATTTCGTTTCTGGCTCGGATGGATTTGCTGGTTTGCCGGCTCCTTCGTGCTGGCCGCGGCAGGCTGGACGGTCTTGATCGAGAAGGCGCTGGGTCCGATCGAAGGAAGCGCGCGCGAAATCACCTGGGCGATTTCGGTTTTCGGCACCTGGTTTATCCTCGTCATTCCCTTTATGCGCAAGAAAGAGCGCGTCTGGAAGCGGCTGAATACGCATCAGGAAAAAGCGGTGGATGCGTGGCAGACGGCCATGATGATTTTTATCGGAGCGCTGATCGGCAGTTTGTTCTTTTGGAGCTGGCGGTACCGGGAGGAGCTGGGAGGATCCGGTATTTATGGCCCCTGGGTCAAGGCGGTGCTGGTCACCTGGCTGGTTGTCCTTCTGCCCTTTCTGATTTTGATGTACCGGCGGGCCGATCAAATTTTTCGCGATGCACGCCAGGAGCAAGCGGCGCCGGGTCCGCAGTTCCGCGCCCGTTTTTATGATAAGGCCTCCCGTCAGCTGCCCGGGCTGGCCCGTTTGCAGTTGGAAGGGATTGCCCCCACCGTTGGGGAAGGCCATGTAGTTTCATTGAGGCTCCGGAATGGAAGCGTGATTCCGCATGTCTTTATCCTGCACCGGCGCGAAATTCTCGGCATTTATGATGCCGAAGCGCTTTCTTTTTCGATGGAAGAAATCGAAGGGGTGGAAGTTCTGAAGCCCGAGAGCCTGCCGCCTTATGAAGAAGCCCGCTGGCTGCGCCTTGACGGGAGACGTGGATGAAGTGGATTTGGCGGGCCGGGCGACTGCTTCAGCTGGCCGGTTTGATCCTGATGCCGGTTAGTTTGTGGATTACCGAATTTGACCGGGATGAAGGCGCCGCGATTGCCGCGTTTACCGGTTCCATTCTGGTTTTTGCTTTTGGCTGGCTGGTATGCCGCCTGGCGCGTCCCCGAGGGTAAAGTCGCGGGCGTTGAAGGCCGATAGGCCCTGTGTTACCATCTTCTTAGTAAGGATTTTACGATGACGGAAAATACGGCAAGAAAAGGCCCCCGGCCGCCCCAAATTGCTGCCAAACCCGAACGCAAACGGGAGCCCCGGCTATTGGCTGTCATCGACCAGCACGGTTGCACGGGCTGTGAAGCCTGTATCGTTTTTTGTCCCGTCGACTGCATTGAAATTGTGCCGGGCGCCGACTTTGCCCAGTTCCAGCAGGTGGTGGAAGTCGATATCGAACGCTGTATTGGCTGTGCACTTTGCGCGAAACACTGCCCCTGGGATACCATTCCGATGTTCTCTTATACGGAAGGCATCGAGAAAGCACCCGCCCTCACGCTGAAAAGCGTTTGCAATCAGAAATCCCGCGAAGAAAATCCGGAAGCAGCGGCTTAATCCAGGCTGACACCGTCGAGCCGCAGCCAGTTGGCGGCGACCAGAAGCGGAGGCAGTTCCGGGTACGGAATGACTTGGACGACATCGCCGCCGGTAAAGGACATCTCCCGCTGATTATAAAGCCCCAGAATTTCCCGCCGCTGCGCAATAAAGGCGTAAGGAATTTCCCGGCCGTCCGTCAGCCGGAGGGCAACAACGTGACCACCCTGAATGGTTTCAGGAAGCGGGGTCAGATGAGATGCAACTTCCGGGCGCAAGGCTCTTTTGTTTGAGGGAACTTCAATGGAACGAAAGCGCATCGCCGCCTTTTCCCGGCGAATACGGGCGTCGTCATAGGCTTTATCGACGCGGAAATACATGTAGACGATCAGCGGCACCAGAAAAATCATCCAGGTGCCGAAAACGGCGATCACCCAGAAGACCGCCGCCTGGCCTTCGCGAACGCTGCCGAAATGGCGGGCGATGATGGGGGACCAGATGGCGACGGCTCCAAAAAAAGAAAGAATTGTCAGGGAAATCCAGACAACCCACCAGAGAATAGCCTGCAGGCCTTTTTGAGGTTCGCGGCGCATGCCCCCATTCTATGTCGACACGCCATTTGCTTCAAAGCACTTTTGCGCTAAAATGACAGGCTGTTGCACTCATTAACCCATCATCAGAAAAGGCGCGGGTCCCAATAGCCCGCGCACAATCCGTACGGATTTAACGAAAATCCGCCGGAAAGGAGCTCTCATGAGTCTGGTTTTGATTCCCTCTTCCGAGAAAAAAGTCCGCGCCGATTTATTTGTCGCCGCCTGTTTTGAAAAAGAAGGACCGGCGCGCGAACTGCGCACGCTGGAACCGGCGGCTTATGAAGCCAGCCAGCAGGCCGTCAGCAAAGGGCGCTTCGACGGCAAACCTGCCCAGCAGTTAATGACCTACAATCCGGACTACACTCAGGCCCATGAATTTTTTCTCGTCGGGATGGGGCCGAAGAAAGATTACCGCAAAATGTGCTTCCGGAAAGCCGCCAGTGAAATCGTGCGCAAGGCGCGCGCCATTAAAGCGAAAACGGTCCGGATTGCCCTGGAGACCTTTGTTTCGGGTGAGGTCACGCTCGCCGAAGCGGCTGGCATCTTTGCTGAAATGGAGAAACTGGCACTTTATGAATTCGACCGGTACCGGACTCAGGGAGAGAACGGAAAAAAGGCGGATATTCGTTTTGAAGCGTTTCTGGCCCGCAAGGGGTCTCTGGCCTCTCTCGATAAAAAAATTGCCGCGCATCTGGCGATTGCCGAAGGAGTCATCCGCGCCCGCGACTTGATTAATGAACCGGGCAATGTTTTGCACCCGCAGCAGCTGGCGAAAGAAGCCAGAGAGATGGCGCGAAAAAAGAAGATTCACTGCGAAGTCTTCGGAAAAGCCGAACTGGAGAAATTGAAAATGAACGGCATCCTGGCTGTGGGCCAGGGCAGCACCGTGCCCCCGGCGCTGATTATTCTGGAGTACGGCAAGGCGTATCAGTCGAAGGGGACTGTCTGCCTGGTGGGTAAAGGGGTTACATTTGATACGGGCGGCATCTCGATCAAGCCGTCCAAGGACATGGAAAAGATGAAATACGACATGTCGGGAGCTGCGACCGTCATTGGGACGCTGGGCGTGGTGGCCGATTTGGGGCTGAAACGGCATGTGGTCGGTCTGGTGCCGACCGCCGAGAATTCTGTGGCCGAGGATCCGCAGCGTCCGGGCGACATCATTACGATGTACAACGGGAAAACCGTGGAAGTGATCAATACGGACGCCGAAGGCCGGCTGATTCTGGGGGACGCCTTGTCCTATTCCGCCAAGTATAAACCCAAAATGCTGATCGATCTGGCGACATTGACCGGGATGTGCCTCTACACCTTTGCCGACAAGGCCATCGGCTTAATGGGGAACGACGAAAATCTGGTTCAGAAAATCATCCAGGCGGGTGAAGCGACCGGAGAGCGCTGCTGGCAGCTGCCGATCTGGGAGGATTATCGCGAATTCATTAAGGGGTATCACTCGGATCTTCTGAATGTCGGCGGTCCGTATGGCGGGACGATCACCGCGGCGATGTTCCTCAAGGAATTCATTCCGGAAAAGACCGCCTGGGCACATCTGGACATTGCCGGCACAGCCTGGTCTAACAGCGGGCGCTTTGATTGTGCCAAAGGGGCGACGGGGGTCGGTGTCCGGCTGCTGACGGAATTGCTTTCACGCTAAGTTTACCGATTTTTTTGTTGCATTGAGAACGCCCTTTTCGGAAAATAAACTCATATTAAGGGAAAGCCCGACTTAAGACGGAAAAAAATCCTGCCGATAAACTTGCATGAAACCAGAACCACGAGGAGGAATGACCCAATGAAATCCAAAGTTCTGAATTCCATGATTGCTCTTTCCCTGATTTTCTCGCTTTCCGCTCCGCCGGCGTATTCTGTCGGCGCCAAAGAAGCCGCCGCCTCGCTTTTGCTGCCGACTACCGGCCAGGCGATGAATGGGCAGCTGGGGAATACAAAAACAAAAATTATGGCAGGTGTGGAAGTTGCGGCGATTACGACGCTGGCGATCCTTGGTGGAGTCGCCGGTGGCGGGGTTACCTGGGTGGCGATCGGCCCCTTGCTGGCCAACCATCTCTGGAGCTCGGCCGATGCTTATCGGGGTGCCCAGTTTAAGGTGGACCCCCGGATTGAACAGCAGATGCAGGAAGCCCAGAGAACCCTGGAGCTTTCGCGTCAGCGGCGGTTTGCACGGGACGAAGAGAACCGTTCCAGTCTGCGCGAACGGGTGCAGATGGCAGGCGAACGCGCTCATTAATCCTTGATCGGATGCCGGGCATGAGCACCGGCTAAAATCACTCGTGTTCTGGGTATCCCCGTCCTTCGTTTTCGCGAGGGGCGGGGATTTTTTTTGGTCCCCGCCCCTTTTCTCTCCTATAATGGGCGTTCACCCAGAGAGTTTTCATGGCTGAAGCCCCGCAAAAAAAATCGGATGGGACACCCCGCCGCCTTGTCTGTGAACGCTGCGGTGTTTTGTTTGAATGCCTGCGCAATACGGAATGCTGGTGCCAGCAGGTGGCGGTTCCTCCGCCGGCGCTGTCCCAGCTGCAACTGGCCTGCGGCGATTGTCTTTGTCCGGATTGTCTCAGCGCGGCTGCCCGCAATCCGGCCCTCCCATGAAAGCCCGCACCTTGATGATTCAGGGAACAGGATCACACGTCGGGAAAAGTGTGCTGACGGCGGCTTTTTGCCGCATGCTTCGCCGCCGGGGTTTACGCGTCGCGCCTTTTAAAGCCCAGAACATGGCGAATAACTCTTATGTGACGGCCGAAGGCGGTGAAATCGGCCGCGCGCAGGCGGTGCAGGCGGAAGCCGCCGGCGTTGAGGCAACGGTGGATATGAATCCCATCTTGTTGAAGCCTTCTTCCGACCGGACTGTCCAGACCGTGCTCCTGGGAAAACCGGTGCAAAATCACCAGGGCATTCTGGCACCCCGCTACCGCGAGCGCTTTCTACCCACCGTGCGGGAGTCGTTGAAGCGGTTGATGCGCGACTATGATGTGGTTGTCATTGAGGGAGCAGGCAGTCCAGCCGAGGTGAATCTGCGCAGCCGCGATCTGGTGAACATGACGGTTGCCCGTCTGGCGGAAGCTCCCGTCATTCTGGTCGGAAATATTGATTGGGGCGGGATTTTTGCGCAATTGGCGGGCACTTATTCCATTTTGAAACCCTGGGAACGCCGCCACGTCCGCGCTTTTCTCATCAATAAATTCCGCGGCGATGAAACGCTTTTGACGCCGGGACTGCGGTGGTTGAAGAAGGAAACCGGTGTGCCGACTCTAGGCGTGCTGCCGTTTATTCCGGATTTGAATCTTCCCGAAGAGGATTCCATGACAGCCGGTCTGGGAATGGATTCTCATTCCGGGAACGGCCGAGGGCGAAACAAGGGCGTTCTCGCGCACATTATCCAGTGGCCGCGTATTTCCAATTTTACCGATTTCGATTTGCTGCGGCGGATGCCGGGCGTGAACGTGCGCTTTATTCGTGCTTCGCAGCGGAACGTTCTGCCCGATGTTTTGATTTTGCCCGGGACAAAAAGTACGATGGCGGATCTGGCCTGGCTGCGCCGCAGCGGCCTCGATGCTTATGTTTTTCGCTGCGCGAAGGCGGGGGTGCCGGTGGTCGGGATTTGCGGCGGGTACCAGATGATGGGACACCTGCTGCGCGATCCTTATGAAGTCGAATCCTCTCACAAAAAAATGGAAGGTCTCGGACTCTTGCCGGTGGAGACGGTTTTTAGAGCCAACAAAACGCTTACACGTGTACAGGCACGGATTTCGGGTTCTCATGGGGATTTGGAAGCCTATGAAATTCATATGGGAAAAACAACATCGCGTCACCGGCTGCGCCCCTGGTTTCAGATCCGGGAAGAAAATGGGCAAAGGGTCCGGCGCCCCGAAGGAATCCGGCAGGATCGCGGCGGAATGCGTCTTTACGGAACCTATTTGCACGGCATCTTTCAAAATCCGGAATTTCTGGAGGCCTTTATGAACGAAGTGCGTCAGGCGGGAGGGCTGCCGGAAGCCGGCCAAAAGCTTTCAAAGCCCGTTGATGTTTTTGACCGTCTGGCCGATATAACGGAAGAGCATCTGGATGGCAAACTGCTCGACCGCATTCTCAAACTCAAGTAAAGGAGCTGGATTCATGAAACAGGTTTTCGGGTTGATGCTGATGATGACACTGCTGCTGAGCGGACCGGGTTCTGCCTGTGCCGCAATGAAGGAAGAAAACCCGGGAACATTGAAAAAAATTGTGCGTGTCCAGAGCCGGGGTTTGATTAACGTGGTTTCCATTTTGCTGGAGCCGGTAACGGTTTTTGTCACAGAACGGCGGCTCCACCCCAAGGCGTGGCCGGTGACGTATCCTTTCCGCTTCATGACTTATGGCTTGTACCGGCTTTCCTCAGGGGCGAACGATTTCTTTCTCCTTCCTTTTGCTGCACCTTTCACGGACGATGTCCGACCGCTGACGGCCCATATGGGCCTTCCCGATTATTCCTGGCAGGAATTGCAGGACGTCTGATCCCGGGGCGGAAATTATGCCGATTCATTGTCCCCAGTGCGGGAAAGAATACGATGTCATCGAATTTGAAGGTGAAAAGCCGATTCAGTGCCGCTGCGGCCACCGGCTGGATATTTCACTGCTTGAAACGGCCGATGACATTACGCGGTATTGCCAGAACGAAGAAGAGCGGAAAAAAGCTCAGGAAATTCAGAAGGATGCTGCCGGTATTTGCCGGATGATTTTGTTTGAGAAAGCCGATGCCATCGATATTGAAATTGCCAAAAGCCGGCTGGAAGAAAAAGTGCGGGAGTTGTTTCCGGATAAGGTAGATTTGTACCGTATGATTTATGAGGCCCGGTTTATTCGTTTGTGGGAGCAGTTCCGCGTGGGCGGTCAAGAATCGAATTAGCAATATCGGGACGGTTCGTCACCAGGCCATCGGCGCCGCAATTGGCCAGACGGCGAATATCTTCGGCCCGGTCGATCGTCCAGAAATACACAGCAACGCCATGCGCATGAAGAAAATCAATCCATCCCGGCGAATCCAGACGAAGACCGTACGAGTGCGTGGGCAGCGAAGCGACGCGGCCGTGTTCCCGAGGCCGTTGGCGGCCGGTCCGGTAAGCAAAATAAAACTGAAGCACATCACGCCGTGAAAAGAAGCGGCGCAAATGCGGCGCCTGGCGAGCGACACACCGGTTGACAGCATGATGCTCGGAACCGAGAATAACACGCCCTTCGGCCCGGAAGCGTTGAATCAGCGAGAGCACCGCCTGGACACCGGAATCGGGAATGTCTTTGAGTTCAATGGCGAGCGTTGTTTGAGGGAATTCCTGTAAAATTTGTTCGAGGCGGGGAATGTGAATACCTTGGCCACGAAGGGAAAACCGGCCGGCCTCATTGCGGAAAAAATACCCGGCGTCCAGAGCCGCCAGTTCCTCAGCCCGGTAATGGATCGTCCGGCCGCGGCCGTTGGTTGTCCGGTTCAGCCGGGCATCGTGCAGGACCATCGGGATTCCGTCGCGCGAAAGTTGAATATCGAGTTCGAATCCATCAACGTGGTATTGAGAGAGGGCGTTGCGAAAAGCCTCGAGCGTATTCTCCGGATGCAGAACCGGAGCGCCTCGGTGGGCAAAAATAAGGGGCGCAGGAGAAACAGCAGTCATGAAATCATCTTACAAGAGCCGGGGAAAAGCGGCAATGCCCGGAGAAAAAACCCAGGCGCATTTTGCGCCGGCAATTTTGCTGGTGGAACCGGAAAATCCGGACAATATCGGCGCGGTGGTGCGCGCCATGAAAAATATGGCATTGGATGAATTGAGACTGGTGAGTCCGGTGCGGGCCTGGCGCCGCAAAGGACGCAAAATGGCCGTTTCGGCTGTGGATCTTCTGGAGAAGGCACGGGAATTTGATTCGGTGGAAGCGGCGGTGGCGGATCTGCATCTGGTCATCGGAACGACGCGCCGGGGCGGTCCCAAGCGCGGTACGTTTATCGAATATGATGCGGCCTTGAAAAAGATCCGGCAATTCCGGCAGCGGGGACGGCGTACTGCCCTGATGTTCGGACGCGAATCCAAGGGGCTGGATAATGATGCGTTGAGGCGGTGTGACTGGATTACCACGCTGCCGGCTTCTCCGGAATTCCCCTCGATCAATTTAGCCCAGGCCGTGATGATTATGGCCTTTTCTCTGTTTGAAGCGCGTCCCGGACTGGCTTCCCCCCGGCCGCGCCGGGGCCACGTCGTCGGGGAATGGTCCGGCTTGAAGGCCGCGGACCGGAGCCCCGAACTGTTAACGCAGCAGGAAGTGATCCAGGTGCTGGATACCTGGGACGAAGCGCTTCGCGCCTTGGGTTATGACGAACAGGCCGATAAAATGCCGCGGATTCGTGCTTCTTTGCATCGCCTGTTTAAACGCAGCGGCCTTTTACCGAGCGAGGCCCAGATGTTTCGGGGCCTGGTGCGCCGGATTGTGGAGACGCAAAATATTAAATGAAACCTCTGGATCAGCCGATCATAGAGACAACAGCCAGATAAGAAGGGCTTGCTTGGCCCTCGCCAGCCACGGACGGAGATCAAGATCATGGACGAAAACCAGTTAAAAGAAACTCTGCTGAAACTTTTAAAAGAAAAGGCTCTGATGAAAGGGGAACGCACCCTGGCTTCGGGCAAAACGAGCGGCTTTTATATTGATGGAAAACAAGTTACCCTGGATCCGCAGGGGTTATTTGTGGCGGCGAAACTGATTTATTCTCTGGCGCAACAGGCGCACGCCGATGCGATCGGCGGCCCGACGCTTGGGGCCGATCCGATGGCGGCGGCGGTTGCGCTTTTGAGTTCGCAATCCGGGCATCCGATCAAGGCCTTTATTGTCCGCAAAGAAGCGAAAGAGCATGGCATGCAGCGAATGATCGAAGGACCGGCATTGGCCGAAGGCGACAAAGTTGTGATGGTCGAGGATGTCGTGACGACGGGCAAGTCCGTGCTGAAAGCGATTCAGGAAGTTGAAAAAACCAAGGCGCGCGTGGTGAAGACCATCTGCCTGGTGGACCGGCTGGAAGGCGCGTCCGAAGTGCTGAGTGCTTACAACTTTACGCCAATTTTCGATTTGCGGGATCTGGGGCTTGAAAAGCCCTGATCTAACAAAACCGATCAAAATTTAATCCGGCTGCTTTTTTATCCCTAACCCCAATCTACACAAGGGGTTAGCCTAGACTTCCGGATATAAAAATTGCTAGCATTTCTTGATTATTTCTAGTTATAAGGTATATTTCTTCTATAGATTTCGAACACAAGCGATCAAATGATAATGATTGCAGTCAATAGCAACTGAAACTGAGGAGCAGCAAGGAGAAATAAAATGGAAGAGCAGAAAGCGAGTGCGCAGAAACGTCCGGAGCGGACTCAGATCATGACCCCCAAGGAAGCCGCGAAGTATTTGGGATTTCACTTGGTCACCGTTTACCGGCTGCTGAAGAAGCAGGAAATACCGGCAACGAAAATCGGCGGGCAATGGCGTTTCAAGAAAGATATTCTTGATGCCTGGCTGATGGAACGCATGAACAATAAGTAACCCATCCATTTTCCCGGGATGTGACGGCAGGCGGGAAATGGCCTTTGCATATCCCGGCCATGGAGGCTCCGATGACGGGATGTGTTCCAGCGTTGCAACCCCAGAGTCCTGGGATTTTAAAACCTTTTCTTCCCCCTGAAACAAACTTTTCATGGTATGCGCTTTATGCGCGCAGCCGCCATG
Source organism: uncultured bacterium (assembly GCA_964526065.1). Classification (GTDB taxonomy): domain Bacteria; phylum Omnitrophota; class Omnitrophia; order Omnitrophales; family Aquincolibacteriaceae; genus CAZGID01. Next base: position 14,606 of record CAZGID010000002.1, on the reverse strand, counting down.
AAAAAAAACTGCATGAACTCCTGACTCGTAAGGGAATCGAAAGCTTTCTGCCGTTGCGCCACTTTCAGCGCCGCTGGAGCGACCGCCGCAAAGAAATTACCGAGCCGCTTTTTAAGGGCTATCTTTTTGTCCGGATTCCATTTTCCGACCGCGTCGATGTCTTGAAGACCCCGGGAGCCGTCCGATTTGTGGGGCCCTCGCCGCTCATGCCGGTTGCTGTGCCGGAACGCGATCTAGAATCCATCCGCACTTTTCTTAATCATAATATTTCGATCGATCCCTTTCCGTATTTGAAAGAAGGAACACGTGTCTATGTTCGTTCAGGCCCTTTTAAAGGGGCCGAAGGCTATGTTGTCCAGCGGGACAAACAGTGCCGGCTGGTGATCTCGCTGGATCTTTTAATGCAGTCCGTCTCCGTGCAGGTGCCGGCGGATTGCGTAGAAGTGCTGTAATACAAAAAGAGCAACAAGGAGAATGCCCTCGGAGGTCCCGGCCTGGGACTGAGAGGGCGAAGCTGTGAATGGCCGCTAAAATCCTAAGGGAAATAATAAGAATATTTGGCAAGAAGGATCCACTGGAGTGCGTTCTTTATGAAGGATATCCCTTGCCCCTAACCCATGTCCGGAGATGCAGCTCTCTCTATAAGAATGATCACTACTATGTGTCATCGGCAGAAAAAGAAGCGCAGCGATTAAAAGAGGAATTAGGTATTAATTGCCACTCGAAGGTCCTGGATATTGGATGCAGCTATGGCCGTCTGGCCCTTGGCATATTGCGAGTCATCGGCGAATTACAGTATGAAGGGATCGACGTGGATAGAAACGCAATAAACTGGTGCAGGCATTATCTGGAGCCGAGGCACAGGCATTTTCGGTTTACTCACATCAATGTCAGAAATGAACGGTATAACCCACAGAGCGAAAAGCGAATAAACGAACTATTTAGGTTTCCTTTTAATAATAATATTTTCGATCTGGTCTATGCCTACTCTGTGTTCTCTCATATGCTCCCACGGGATGTTCAGGTGTACTTGCATGAATCCAGGCGCGTACTAAAGGATGAGGGTGAAATGAGATTCACAGCTTATGTCGAAGAAAATGTCGACGACGTCTCAATCAATCCTGAAAACTATCTTTATAAGCAGCATAGAGGGTCGCTGCATGTCGTTCGATATGAAAAAGAATATTTCGCATCCTTGTGCCGAAATGCAGGGCTGAGTGTAAGTGATATTGATTATCAGACTGAAAACAAACAATCCCTGTTTCGTCTTAAAGTTTTATAACAATGAAACTACCCACCCTGCTTTTTTTCGGAGCGATTGATCGATTTAATTATGGTGATCTTCTGTTAGCGACTCTGATGACCAAAGCGTTAAAAAGCGAAGGGCTTGACGGCTATGCGTTTCGCTACGCGGGGATGCGTCGCTACGACGCCCGGGCCTATAACGGCCTTAAAGTCGAGTCGATTCATGCTGTTGAGCGCTCTGGGAAGCTGCCCGCACAAAGCTGCATTATTGTGGTGGGGGGAGATGTGCTGGGAATCGGTAATTGGTCAGCCGCCGCCCAATATTTATGGCCAGAATATTTACGAAAAATCATGGGGGGCGTTAAACGGCTTTTGGGAACCGGTCTTGTGGAACGCATTATCAAGCGATATTACGGAGGAGCCTGGAAATACCCGTTCGTGATTCAACCCGAGTACTTTTTAAAGACTCCCAGAGTTATTTATAACGCCGTGGGTGGAAGCGGTCTTTTCACAGCATCCAAAGAAACCCTGGGGATCGTCCAAAATCATCTTAAGAGAGCAGCCTGCATTTCAGTGAGGGATAAAGAGACACAGGACCTGATTAATCACAACGGCCGCATAGCGGCCCTTTCCCCCGATGCCGCCATATTGATGTCTGATTTGTATCCATCCAGTGAGCTGAAGGACGCGGTCGCGGGGCAAGTAAAACAAATCATTAATCGGGGAAATTATATGTGCTTTCAGATCAGACGCTCGATCGTTAAAGATCAGGCTCCTGTGATTGCGAAACAAATATCGCTGATTCAAAAAAGAACGAAAATGAACATTGTTTTATTGCCGCTTGGGCGCGCCATGAGACATGAAGATCCGTGGGCATTGAAAGAGATAAAAAGCCATTTAAAGATCCCTTGCGAAATGCCTGATACGAAAAATGTTTTTGAACTCATGGCGCTGATTGCCCATGCGAATATCTTTATAGGGTCAAGCCTGCATGGAACATTAACGGCTATGTCGTTTGGGATTCCGTATGTTTGCTTAAACGGGATCGCAAAGATTAAGCGATTTCTATCGACTTGGGGCGATCCGCGGGCAAGCTTTTTTGCAGACCCGGATAACCTATTCGATCCCACAATGAATGCTTTAGCGCTGCCGCCGGATCTATTGCAGGCTCAGCGCAAGCGTTTGATGGCAGAGTCTGCTGCGGGAATTAGAATGATCGTTGAAACGATCAAAAGAAGAAATTGAGTAGATGCATAGAGGAACGACGGTTTATTCATGATAAAAAAATGGCTAAGAACGGCGCGGCTATGCTTAAAAAGAAGTATTAAGTTTGATGAAGTTTGTTTATCAAGGCTGGATCTTGATCGATCAAAAAAGACGGTCGCAGCTGTCCTTCCTTGTTATAACTATCTGGAATATACGCGGCGGGCCTATGAATCCTGTTTGAATTCGTTCAGCAGCAAACACAATTATGTAGTGGTTGTGATTGATGATCATTCGGATGATGGCACAAAGAGCTTCTGGACCACTGAAGCGGCCAAGGCGAAAAATTTACTATATTTTCGATTTTCTAAAAATATGGGCCTCACTCAAGGGTGGAATTCAGGGATCGATGCAGCCATAAGGAAGGTCAAGGCCGATTATATATTTGTCATTAATAATGATGTGGTAATTCAAGATCAGGCGTTCGAGAGACTGATTTCGCACCTGGATGCTTTGGATGGAGAATCGCTGATAGGGCCGGTTACCAATGGCCCGGGACATCAGCCGGAGCAACACATAAGAAAGATTATTAATGATTACGTGCCGTCTGATTCTATGGAAGATATTAATGCTATAGCGCGACGGCTGGCCGGCCGGCCGCGACGCAAGCTGGACTATATTAATGGATTCTTTTTTGGGGCTGCGACGAAAGTTTTCACGACGAACCGCTTTTGGAAGATTATTCGAAATTGCTATTTTGATCCTTCAAATCGAAATATAGGAAACGAAAATGAGTTTCAGCGGAGACTGCATCAACGGGGCATCCCGTCTTATGTGGCGGAGGATGTTTTTGTTTTTCATTACAAAGACGTAACGCAAAAAAGGAATAATCCGAAGTATGACCAGTTTAGAAGATGAAATGTCTTTATCAGCGATGTATATGAGGCAAGCATTGCGGGCTGATAGTTTCGATGTCTTTTTTCATGCGCGACCACGGATTGTGGATAATGACTGTAATGCAAAAAGAAAGATAAGGGAATGGCCTTTGGATTTATAAGGCGAATCTGTGCAGATTAAATCAAAGATTTATCGATCGTTTGCTTCCGGAGAACTTGGGCAAGATCTCAGGATTTTGAGAAACTTGTTTCGCGAGACGCGGACGTCAATATTTGCTTTTTTGATACCTGCGGTTTTTTCGCTTCTCACCGCCTTTTTCGAAGGCCTAAGCCTTGGATTGCTGATCCCGCTCGTTAAGGGTGTGATTGAAGAAAACTTTGCCTTTTTTTTGCAGCTTCCTTACGTTGGTCAGATTGGTGCTGAACTTATCGCATTCACCGGCCGACCTTTCGCCACCAGCTTTGTATTTCTACTGTTAGTGATCTTCGCCTCTGCGCTCATTAAAAACAGTTTGCAATATGTAGTGGTGCTCGCGCTGTCGCGTCAAGTGATGGATTTTAGTCATCGTTTAAGAAGCCGCCTTTTTTCACGTTTCTTAGGTTTTGGAAAATTCTTTTTTGACAAAACGAGCGTTGGTAATCTTGTCGATCTTCTTCTTGGATACGTCGGAAATATGGCTGAAATTTTAAGAAACATTGGCCAATTTATGGTCCAGCTTCTTTGTCTGATCATCTATGTGACTATTATGCTTCTCATTTCGTGGCAGGTAACTCTGGTTTCATTGCTCGCATTCCCTTTGGTGCACGGGATTCTCAATTGGATCATTAAGAAAATACGTAGATCTTCGGTCATCACGGCGCAGGTGCAAAAGGCATTAAGCAGAAAAATTACCAACACAATCATGGGAATACCTCTTGTCAAGTTGAGTAATTTGGAAAACGCAGAAACGGAGGAATTTGAATCTCTTAGTTCTAGAATGGCCAAGATTCGGCACCAGATGACAAAGAAAACCGAAGGGATTCCAGTGGTTCAGGAAGTTATAACCATCGTTATTTTTCTCTTTCTCGTAGGCTTTATGGCTTGGTACAAAGTTCAGTCAGGGGCGGGTGATTTAGCGGCCTATCTGGTTTTCTTTCTTTTGTTGCGGCGGGCGCTATCCAGCGTGAATGGTATTGGGCGGTTTATTTCCTTGCTGGCACAGTTGCATGGACCACTACAGCAGATTAACTATGTCTTCGAAAACCAAGACAAGCATGTGGTGCCCGAAGGAAGCAGCGTATTTAAGAAACTTGAGACAGGTATTCGATTTAAAAATCTACAATTCTCCTATGGAGAACGGCCGGTCTTTAATGGTTTAAATTTTTTTATTAAAAAAGGGCAGATGACAGCCCTTGTGGGGCATACCGGTTCGGGAAAAAGCACGATCGCGCATCTTTTAGTCCGCTTTTATGATTGTCCTCCCGATTCCATTTTTTTGGATCAATCGGATATTCGGAGTTTTACTTCTGCGTCGATTCGTGACCAGATTTACCTGGTGAGTCAGGAAAGTCTTCTTTTTAATGGAACATTGCGAATGAACCTTTGTTATGGTGTTAAGAGCGAAGTTAAAGAGAACGTGATGCAGGATGTTTTGAAAAAAGCGTGTCTGGATGATTTGGTTTTCAAACTGCCAAAAGGCCTTGAGAGCGAGGTCGGTGAACGGGGCATTCAGTTGTCTTCAGGAGAAAGACAGCGTGTGGCAATCGCACGATGCATGTTGAAAAATCCGGAAGTGATTATTTTTGATGAATCCACCAGCGCTCTGGATTCTAAGACAGAAGACATGGTTCAGCGGGCGATTGATACTGCCAGCTCCGGAAAAACCACTTTGATCATTGCGCATCGTCTTTCTACCATAAGAAAGGCGGACCATATTATCGTGCTGGAGAACGGCTCTGTGGCTGAACAAGGTTCCATGGCTGAATTGTTAGATGCGAACGGGAAATTCAGCACCTTCTGGCACATGCAGCGTCTCGACAAGAGCTCATAAAATGATTCATTGGAAAAAAATATTACAGGAGAAAATGCAGGTAAACAGGGATATAAAATTCAATAGCTTCAGTAAAAAGTGGAATCGAATTAATGGATGGTTGGCAACAGCGGAGGCCGAATGGCTCTTCAATACGGCCAAAAGCCTTAATATGACCGGCGATGTGGTTGAAATAGGGAGTTTTGAGGGAAAAAGCACAGTGTGTCTGGGGATCGGAACAAAAATGTCAAAATTAGGAAAAGTTTTTTCCATTGACCCTCACACGGGTGGAATTGCATATGTTAAAACCCATCCCGAGGCTCCGATGAATTTGAATTCACTCGACCCGTTTTTAAAGAATATTAATCATTTTAATTTAACCAATACAGTTGTTCCTTTAATCATGACGAGCCGGGAAGCATTCAGCATCTGGAAACGAGGATGTCTAAAAATGGTGTTTGTTGATGGCTGGCATTCATTTGAAGAAGCGTACTTTGATATATCTCATTGGGGAAGTCTGCTGCAAGATGGGGGTGTCCTGGCCATTCATGACTATACCTGGGAAGAAGTCAGAAAGGCTATAGATAAAGCCGCCCTGGATCTCAAATTAAAAGCGCCCCATCAGCATGTTACAGCAAATCTTGTTTACTTTATTAAATAACCAGAAGCGATGACTTTATGAATCATATAAGGATTGAACCCGTTTTTATTCTCGGCGTGCCGCGTTCCGGAACGACTTTGCTCCGGATATTGCTGGATTCGCACCCTTCTATAGCGGCTCCTCCGGAGACGCCATGGATTTTCGGAGGGTATGGCGGCGTCTCTTTTCGAGCTTTAATTCAATCTCTCGATACGGGCAACGAGGGGCTTGTCAAATCCTGGGGGACAAGTTCGGAAATGATAAGGACTTTGTTTCTCAATGTGCTTGATGAAATATTTCAGGATTTTCTAAAAAGGTCAAAAAAAACGATGCTCGTTTTGAAAACGCCCGATGACATCTGGTATTTAGAAGACATGTTTCGCTTCTATCCGAGCTCAAAATACATTCATATCTATAGAGACGGGAGAGATGTCGCATGTTCAACGGTTCGAATTAAAAACCGGATAAAAGCACAAAAACATATTATTGGATATGGAAAGAATAATCATCTAAATGCGTTCAGGAGATGGATGGAATGGGAAACTAAGATCTATACGGCCTTAAAGAAGCCGACGGCCCCATCAATGCTTCACGTAAAATATGAGGATTTGACATAAGAGCCGGAAAAAACGCTTCAGAGTCTCTGCAATTATTTAAAAATTCCATATGACCCCGGCATGAATCGTTATTGGGAGAAAGACCATATCTATCCGGATCGCGAATGGGCCACTGCGGATGTTTCAGAAAAGCGCTGCATTGATACCAAAAGTATTGGTATTTGGGGAAAGGAATTTCCAAAATTAGATCTATATCGAATCCATAGAAATTATCGATACTTTTTGGATGATCTTGGATATCCGATCAATACCGATAAAGATTTCCCTGCTTGGCTCAACGCCGCAAAAAAAATAAAGCGAACGTTGGTGAGCGTCATAAAAAAGGCAGTAAATTTTTGAAATTGGATAAAAAATGTTGCCTGTAACCGTATTTATGCCGGTTTATAACGCGGCGACTTATCTTTCGCCTGCAATTAACAGCATTTTAAATCAAACATTTAAGGACTTTGAGCTTTTAATTATTGATGATGGGTCAACAGATAACAGTAACGAGATTATACGAGGCTATTCTGACAAGCGATTAAGATTCATTGCACATTCGAAAAATGTCGGTATACCTAGGACTCGCAATGAAGGTTTGGCAGAAGCGCGAGGAAAATTTATTGTGCACATGGATGCGGATGATATTAGCGTACCGCATCGTATTGAACGTCAGGTTGAATTTATGGAGAAATATCCACAAACAGGAGTAAGCAGTTCGTGGTACAGGCTGATGGATTCGCAGGAAACAATATTTTTGCCGGTTTCTGACAATGAAATCAAAGTTGCGTTGCTTTTCGATCGATGCCCGATTACGCAGGGCGGTTCTATTTTTCGAAGAGATTTATTTGAAAAACATGGTCTCAGATACGATGAAGGGTATCCTCAGGCTGAAGATTATGAGCTGTGGACGAGGTGCGCGCTGTTATTCCCCATGGCAAATATTGGGGAAGCGCTTATCTCGTATAGGCGTCATAGCGAACAAGAGACGGCGAGAAATAAAAAGGGCATTTATGAATGGACAAACGCCGCTCGTCTAAAATACATATGCAGGCTGGGAATTTGTGCGGGCGAGAATGAGCTGAGGTTACACAACCAAATAAATAATTGCGAATGTGAAGCCACCGATGTCTTTGTAAGTGCGGGGCATCGTTGGTTCGAAAGGCTTCTTGCAGAAATGCCGAAAAGCGTCATAAATCCTGAAATATTAAAAAGGTATATTAAAAAATATGAAGGAAGAATCCATAATTATTATTTGGAAAATGCTGACAGTTTTAACGCGTTTGCTTTTATGAAATCAATGACCGTTGGAGTTTCTCCGTTTGGCCCGGTATCAAAAAGATCCGTACTAAATTATGTTAAGTCTCGATTTAAGGAATGTATTTCTCGGAATGATGGAGTTGATATTTGATTGCAGTGGCGCGTGGGGGCGATTCATATGAAAAATAGTTTGGAATTCAGCAGTCATAATATTCTTTTAGGGGGCGGTATAAGAACACAACCCGAAAAGAAGTTTCTTTTAAATGAAGAGCAGCGATGCCGGGCCATCATTAGAACTTTAAATGAATGCTTTGGTAATGAACAACGTTCTAAAATAAAGATTGTTGATTTAGGATGCCTCGAAGGAGGCTATGCGGTTGAGTTTGCGAGGCATGGCTTTGACGTATTGGGAATTGAGGTCCGCGAGGAAAATGTAAAAAAATGTAACTTCGTTTCACAAAATCTGGCGTTGCCGAATTTAAAATTCATAAAAGACGACGCGCGGAACGTAAGGCGTTATGGAAGGTTCGATGCCGTATTTTCAGCGGGCTTTTATATCACATGGATCAGCCAGTTGCTTTTCTGAGGGATCTCGGTAGTGTGGCAAAAAAAATGCTCATTCTTCATACACATTATGCGACCGGCGATATTGGTGGCGAGAGAATTTTCAACAGGCTTCCGGAATTTATAAGGCGGCGAGTTTTTAAAGGCGCAAAACTTGACTACTCTTTATCTCCACTGACGATGAACGAAGAAAAATGGGGGCGATGGTTCCGCGAGCATCTGCCTGGCGTGAATTCGGAGCAAATGGAAAAAAGAATATGGGCTTCTTATGGGAACCTGAGGTCGTTTTGGTTACATAAAAAAGAATTGCTCCAGGTTATGAAAGATATCGGTTTCGATATCATTTATGAACAATATGATTTTTTGGAAGATATTTCAAAAAGCAGTTATATCGAGGACCATGATAGAGGGCTGTTTGTTGCAATAAAGCAGAATGGCGCTTAAATCCACAGATTAATATGCCAAAAGTCTCCATTATAGTTCCTACATACAATCGGCCAGGTCTTCTGCTTCGCGCGCTCAATAGCATTGCAGAACAGAGCTATAAAGATTATGAAGTGATTGTGGTCAACAATGGAGAAAAATGCATCGATGGAAGTTTAGAGGAATTTCGGAGGGGCAACCCGGGAATAGCTATAAAAAAAGTTCAGGGTATTGTGGGAATGGGATTGGCGGCTGCGAGAAATTTAGGAATAAAGCATGCAGAAGGAAATTATATTGCATTTTTGGATGATGATGACCGGTACTATCCAGATCACTTGCATATACTTGTAAATGCATTCGAGGGATTGGGGGGGCGGCCGGTCTACACAGCGGCATATCGAGCCCATGAAGAACTTCGAAATGGGAATCTCATATGCTGGAAAAAGGATGTGCCCTATTTTTCAAAATTTGATTATGACAAACTCCTGGCAGATAATTTTATTCCTGTCTTGTGTGTTATGGTCAGTAAAGAGCAAATACTAGCGGCAGGAGGGTTTGATGAGTCCATGGAGGTGTTTGAAGACTGGGATCTTTGGATCCGGTTAACGAAAGCACATGTGATGAAATTCATACCAAAACTGACATGCGAGTTTAGCGTGCGCAGCGGCACGGATTCACTCATGAGGCGGTCCCCGCTTAAGACTTTTTGGTATCTGAAACAGGTTTATAAGAAGACGCATGTTGAGGCCGAAAAAAATAAAAAAGTAATGGACGCCCGGGAATGGAAATTGAATTGCTGGAGAAAACTTCTTTGCAGGGAAGCTCTTTCGCGCATCGAGCATGCTTCGGCTGAGCTGTCGAAACTTAATACAGGACCATATGATGATCTTGTTAGAGACTTCATCCAAAATCCTTTTAGTCTTTCGGTAGAAATAGCAACGCGGGATGTGGATCGTAGAAATACATTGATGATTATGGAAGAATTGGTGGAGGGCCAATTGCGACAGCTCCAACTCTACGAAAAGATGACAAAAATTAATTGTACTTATCTATTCAAATACCCATTTTTGAGGCTGCTAGATCTATTTAATAAAAAGCCGTGAAAGGTGCATTAAAAATCGCAGCTGATAGATCAAGTATCGTTTTTAAAGTTACGCCTCGCTATGGATCTGGCGCTCGCTCAAAATGAATAAATCGAGGGTCTTCTTGTTGGATGCCTATGATTTTTGCATCTAGGTAGCGCATATGCGGATTGCAATTATTTCCCCCTTTCTTTGGCGCTATAGTCGTGGCATCGAACGTTATTCTGTCGATCTGGGGAATGCATTAGCTGAGCAAGGTCATCAGGTCTATTTGCTGACGCGGAAAGATGGCGGCGAATGGAGGTGGGGCAGATTAAATTCTCAGGTCCATCTGTACAATATTGCATTGCCGCGATATTTTCAAAGTTTCTTTTCGACGATTCAGTATTGCATGATCTTGAGAAAAATGAAGCCCGATATAGCGATTGTTAATTTTACATGGCATGGAGAAGAGACGGCTTATCGTTTAGGCGCTTTCCGTAACGCAGGTGTTTATTTGGTACTGCATTATCCAGCATCCCAGGTGCCGCATCGATACGATATGTTAATAAAGAGTCGCTTGAGAAAATCGGCGACCTTAATAGGCGTAAGTAATCTTGTGCTTGAGGATGCGCAGCAATATTTTCAGCAATCCGTGGTGGTGATAGCCAACGGTACGGATATTCATAGATTTAGGCCCGCAGTTAATATGGAAGAAAGGGATAAACTGAGGGATGAATATGGAATTCCCCGGGACTGTTTAGTGTTTCTGACTGTTGCGGCATTCGAGGAAAGAAAGAATATTCATCTCGCATTGAATAGCATGCCTGCCGTGATAAAGAAATGGCCAAAGGCGATTTATTTGATAGCCGGAGACGGCCCAAAAAGAGAATCTCTGATAGAGCAGGTAGATAAGCTGGGTTTAACTAAAAATGTGAGATTCCTGGGAGCTGTAAAGGCAATAGAACAAGTCTATAGACTTTCCGACTTATTCCTGTTCCTCTCAACTGGAGAAGCCTCTCCGCTAGCGCTTTTAGAAGCGATGGCCAGTGGTCTGCCCGTTGTCGCGGCTCGAAAGCCTCCATTGACAGAATTTTCCGCAGCCGGGGGGATTCAGTACGTGAATGAGAGGAACAATAAAGAAATAGAAAATGCGATCATCGCATCGTGCGAGAATGGATACAGGCAGAAAGCCGGTGCGGACAACCGGCGATATGCGGAAACCTTTCATGGGTGGAAGCAAACGGCCCAGAAATATGCCAGCATTTTCTCAAGAGCTGCTTAAACTTTGAATTCAAAAAAACATAGAATTGGATGGATATCCGGAACGCTGGATCTGAATGAAGGAGCCTTCCTTTCCCGGGTTTACCATCCGCATCTTTGGCTCCAGAGAAATGGCCATCACAGTGTTCTGGTATCCGAATATGAGGCACATAAGATTATTGATGACGTGGACGTGGTTATTTTCCATCGCACCGCAAAAAGTATAGGACGTTTTTATAAAGCAAAAAAATTAATAGGCATTGATGCCAATGATCATTATTTTAAAGATTATTACCGCTATCCCTATGATTTTATCCTGACGGATTCCCTTCCAAATTTGCGGTATTATCATTCCCGCAGAACATTTTACTGGCCGCACGGATTCGACCCCAAAAAAGACTTATTGCCAAAAAAGGAAAAGTCGGAAGCAGCGCAATTCGTATATTGCGGGTACTCGCACAACCTTGACTCTCTTAGTGGAATTCCGCTGGAAGCATTAGGCGAAGCAGCGAGCCAGAAAAAAGTATGTCTGAAAATAATTACGAATTTAGACAAGTCTAAATTCCACACAATCAAAAGCGAGATCAATAAATTAAACATTAAAGCTGATTGGGTGGAATGGAATTTAAACACGTATGAATCCGAAATGCTGAATTGTGATGTCGGTTTTTTTCCGCAGAAGACGAGCGACCTGGCCGGGCGTAGAAAGTCTATTTATAAAGCAGCGCATGCGGCGTCTCTTGGATTACCCAGTATTATTTCGCCAACCGAGGAAGCCGTTGGCGTTTTCTTAGATGGGGTGAACGCTTTGATTCCAAATGATAAAAAAGAATGGATGGAGGCGTGCATACGCATGACAGATGCTAAATGCCGAAAATATCTGTCGGAGAAAGCGCTGGAGTTATTCAAGCTGCGATTTACACTTGATCATGCCATGTATTTCTTTCTGAATATTTTGGAAAACGTATCCATGGAGAAGAGCCAAGCGCTTGAAAGGCGGTATCGATATTTTTTTAAAGAGGCAGCAAGAAGAATTTTGAATCCGCTGTATCGATATTTATGATATTAGGTATTGTGGTTCTCGGTATTTGTATCTGAAGATTCTTCTGATTAGCACGAAATATCATCCTTCCGTTGGCGGTCTGGAAACGGCCGTAAAATGCATTGCCGTTCGAATGTGCCGCAATCATAAAGTCGACCTTTTGACCAATCGTTATGACCGGCATCTTAAAGCATTAGAGCTATTAGATGGAATTTCTGTGGAGCGGCTCTATTTTACGGGTGGAGCACCTCTTAAAAAAAACTGTTTCTTATGGATAAAGTATATTGTCCGTTTGGCGCTGGTGCCTGTCACGTTTGTCCAGCTGATGCTTCGATTGAGTAAAGGCTATGATATCGTTCATTTGCATTATGCGGGGCCAGTTTCCGGATACTTGCTCCTGGCGCGACGGTTCATCCAATTCAAGTGGATCGTGTCTATTCATGGCGCTGATGTGGAAAACTTCGACGAGAAGGGATGCTTTGCTCAGTGGAGATTGAAGCAGACGTTTCTTTTGTCAGACTTTATTACTGCAAATTCCTCACATCTCCTAAATTATGCGTTGCGCGCCACAAAGGTTAATGAGCCCAAAAAAGCGGCTGTAGTTTCTATGGGTTTTAGTCCCAATCGCGCGCCTGATGGGGCGCCGGTTCATGCAATTATTCCTTATCTCTTTTCGGCGGGGCGGTTTGTCCCCAAAAAAGGATTCGATGTTCTCATTCGTGCATATGCAGAATTGCTGAAAATGATTGATTTTAAGGGGCTGCTGAAAATAGCGGGGGATGGTGAGGAGCTTGAGCACTGCAAGAAATTAGCAACAAGTTTGGGCGTAGGCGATAAAGTCGAGTTTTTGGGCGTCGTGAAACAGGAAGATATGGCCGTGCTGCTCCATCAATGTGAGCTATTTGTAATGCCTTCCCGTCAGGAGGCATTTGGAATCATGCTTTTGGAGGCATTGTATAGTGGGAAGAAAGTTGTTGCCTCGCGCGTTGGGGGATTGACTGAACTTATGAGGGACAATCCCGACTATCTCGTAGAAGCCGGGAATGAAAACGATTTGGCGCACAAAATGCATGATGTGCTAACAGGACGTCTCGCCTGGAATGAAGTCAGCCAAAACTATTTAAAAGAACGCTATAATTGGGATCGCGTCGTGGAGGATTACTTATCCATTTATCAGCAAGTAATTCATACAAGAACACGCATTTCTAAACTATGAATCTCTCTGTCTTGATCTGCACTTATAACCGGCACGAACTTTTAGAGAAATGCCTTAATGCGCTTGTTCGGGGAACAGTAGAAAAACCCGATGAAGTAATTATTGTCAATGGCGGAAGCGACCTGGCGGATCAAGTGGTCCGGAACTATTCGGCGGAGAGTAAATTTGATATTAAATTAATTAAAACCGAGAATAAAAACTTAGCTTCCAGTCGCAATGTCGGGATTCCTCATTGCAAGGGTGAGATTATTGCGTTTACAGATGATGATGGCGAAGTATTCCCGGATTGGGTCAGCCGTTTGAAGCGTGCTCATGTTGAGCATCCAGAAGCCGGCGCGGTGGGGGGTGCCGTGATTGGGACTCAGAATACGCTTTTAGGACGCGTCGCGGATGCCACCACCTTTCCTTTTTGGAGGACAGCGCAGTATGTTCGAACGCTCCCAGGTGTAAATATTTCATTTAAAAAAGCAGCGATCGAACAAATCGGATTTCAAGATGAATCGCTTTTTCGTGGAGAAGACGTCGATTATAACTGGCGCATTATCCGACAGGGATACAAAATCTATTATGATCCCGAAATTAAAGTTTATCATCACCATCGTGCGACGGTTCGTGGTTTAATCAATCAGCATTATATGTACGGACGCGCGTATTTTCTCGTCCGTGAAAAATGGGAGGATTTGTATTGCATTTACCCGCATCGGATAAGAAAAGCTAAAGACATTTTGAAGATATTAAATTTTATATTCAGGCCTTTTTATGATTCTTTGTTTAAAACATCGCATTTTAAAGGTTTGAAGGAAAAGATTATTTCAGCAGGGCTTTTTTTTGTGATCAATTTAGCTTGGAGCGCGGGTGTTTTAACTCAAGCCTTTAAGCATAAGATGAACATTAAGAAATGATGCGATGAAAATTAAGAAAATAAAAGCACCCCAGGCCTCATCAAAAAAGGAGCTGGCAAAAACCATAGGTTACGCCCTGGCTATCCAGGGCTTCTTCCTTTTTATGATGTATTGCTTTTCAATGGGAGGGAAACTTATCTTTGGACTGTTAATCAGTGTTCCCCCTTTATTTGCTTTGCTGTCGGGTAAAAATCGCGGGATGACGTTCGCGTTTTATTTTATCTGCATCCTTTTTATGGTTGGACAACGAACATTCTACATCGGGAGCCATGTGCGGGTGGTTCTG
>CAZGID010000001.1:0-47800 GCA_964526065.1 uncultured bacterium | reverse complement strand
TTTTACGAACCTTTACCCCGGCCGAACATGATGATTACCACGGCGCATGAAGAATCGATAAGATCTTTAACCGATTTGCCTGCGGTTCGAAAAGCTTCCTTGCATGGGGTTCTTCAGCAGATAAAAGGAGAATTTTCCGCTGTTGCAAATTCCGAAGACCCGGATGTTTTGGAACGCGATCGCGAAAAGCTGGAGGTGCTGGATGCAGTTTTGCGCACGGCTTTGGCTTTCAACTTGGTAGACCGCCTTTCGCACCGCGTATACGATCAAAATCAGAATATGGGCACCCGGGCCACTTATGAAGAGCTTCATGCCTTCCTTGAGAGTCTGACGGGCCGTCTTTATTCGGACATTCTGGACCCTTTTCTCGGCGGAACGGCACAAGCCGGTGAGTCACGGCTTCGTTTAGAAGCTTTGCAGGCGGAACTGATTGACACGGAAATTCTTGAGGAGACGCAGACTCGCATGGTTAGCTCCGCCCGGGATACCGCTGCGCGCCTTTTTAAGGGATTCTATTTTGATCTTCGGGAGTTGAAGTTCAGGTCTTGGGAAGAGAGCCAGGATGGAGGCCGGCCGGAAGCACGCGTTGAAATACCTACGGTTCGTTCGGAGGCGCGGAGCATTCATGAAATGAGCCGCGATGAAAAACTGGCGGTCTGGAACGGCGGCTGGGAACAGATCATTACCGCATTAAAAAGCGAAGCCGCACGGCTGGAAACGGCCGATCCCCCGCGCGAGGCATTAATCACGGCGCTTGGCCGTCTGCCGCAGGCGGTGCGCGTGTATGCGGCCATTTTTGTAAGCCTGGCTCAAGATGAAGCCGTCAAAGAAGTGGATGAAGCGGCCCTGGAGAGCAGTTTGAAGCGGTTGAGTGAATTGAGCGGTGTGGCGATTCAGGAGCTGCGCTTCCGCCGGGATGCGGAAAAAGAGACAGAAGAAATCGAAGAAGAACCCGAGCTGCCAAAGCTTTCCGATAAAGAATTCAACCGGCGTTTGTGGGAAAAGGTCCGGGATTCATCGAATGTTTTGGTTTGGAAAATGACGGTAGAGGAACGCTATCGGATTCGCGAGGGGCTGCAGCGTTTCTTGCGATTGACGGGTTCTGAACGCACCAAGGCAGAAGAAAGTCTGATTGAGTTTGTCCGGGACAATAACGCGGTCAATCGGTTTCATTTTGCTGCAGCCATCCTGACTTCCGAAAGAGTCACACAAAATTTCGATGAGGAAACCCTGCAGGCAAGCAACGAACTTTTTGTGCGTCTCAGCGATGTCCGGCGTGAAGCTGCCAAAACGGAGGACATCGCAGGCGATCAACAGCGGGCCTACAGCATGTTGAATTTGCAGCGGTTTCTTCAGATTCTTGAAGATACCGGCGCTTCTCCGGATGAAAAGTACTATGCATATTCGGAGTTAACGGATGCCTTTGAAAAACAGGAGAAGGTTTTTACAGAAGCGGGAACGCCGCTTGAAGAGGCCTTGCTTTCCTGGAAAGTTTCGGAAGCAAATCCGAGATTCGGATTTCTGGAAAGCCTCGGGGATGCGCAGCGCCGCTATCCGGACGGAGGCGAACTCTTCCGGCTGGCCCGAACCATTCAAGACGGGCAGATCACCGATGCCGAAAGCCGGAAGAGAATCCGGGAAGATGCGGAATACCGGCGCGAGATGATCCATGTGCTTACTGATTTTGCGGCCAATTGGACCAAATCCGGGGCCGGCCGCCTGCCAAATGCGCAAGTGCTTTTGGATTTTCTGATTAATGAAATTCAGGACGTTCAGGAAATTTTGACCATGGCAAGGCGTCTGGAAGCGGCGTCGCGAGGACGGGATTTTGATCTTTCTCTCAAAGGGATCCCAATAAAGTTAAATCAGCTGCTGGCAGATTCCGGGCAAAGAAAAGTGGTACACAGGGCATTTAAAAAGAATTATTGGAACAAACAGGCCATGGCGATGGTCCTGAGTTTCGGGGATATGCCGGAAAGCGGCGGGGATGAGAATCTGAATAAGGCGGTTGAAGAAGCGGTGCGTCTGGAGGATCCGGTGCTGATTATGGAATGGATGCGGATGTATTATTACTATCCGGAATACTCCAAGAATCGCAAATCCAAGTCCCGTATAAAACGAGTCGTCCGTCCTTATGCGGCCGCTAAAGTCAAAAATCTGGTGCGAACACTGATCCGGCATCATGGTTTCAATGTGGAGCACTATGAAATGTTCCTTCAAAAATATACGGACGCATTGACCGGCCTCATCCCTGATTTTCATATTATGCTGCGGGATATTGGCGTCGAATTGCTGCGCGAAGGAGCGGAACAGGGAAGTTATCGGAACGTCAATTACCGCCGTTATGAACGTTTGCTTCAGACTCTGGCCGTCATCCATAAATTCGATGGAAAAAAGACCGATGAAATCCTGGGCCGGGAAACACCAGGAGGGACTTCGATTTTTGAGCGTGAAATTATCCCGGTTGTTGATTCTCAGGAAAGCGTTCAGTTAACAGACCTTGGAAAAAAGCATTCGGCCATTGTGATCGAGGAAACCCGCCGGCTTTCCGAACCGCATATTAAGAGGCGGCTGGCGGATGAGGTGAGCGCCGCCACCGCTGAGTTTGAGAGAATCTATCACCGCCTTCCGGAATCCTTTGAAGAACTCCTTGGGATTTTACAAACGCCCGGACGGCTGGATTATCTGCCTTTTCTTGACGTCAAAGATCTCTCGGTGACTGTCAATGCCGATGGAAAGAAAAAATACTCTCCACTCTACACATCGTTTTATATGGCCTTCTTGCGTCATCAAGCCGTTCAAACGATGAAAGAAGGTTACAAAGCCATGCATCAGCTTAATTTCTTGACGGAGGAAATGTCACAACCCGCGGCCCGGCAGAAACGGAATCTGCGGTTCAATGTGGTTGTGCGCGTCAGCCATCCTGCCGGAGATTACCATACGATGCTGGATGCGGTCGAACTCGATGAGCAGGGGAAGAAAATCAAAAGAGTTTATGCCTTTGAATTCGGCCCTGCTTTTGATCTGAATCCAGCCGTTCGGCAGAATCTGCTGCGTTCGGATATTGAAGCCCGGCTGCTTCATCATGTCCAGATTTCAAATTATGGCGAAATCACGTTGCGAGACAGGGCTCTGAATTTTAAGGATGCCGAATTTGTTGTTTCGTATCTGGCGCCCGAAGATAACGATGTGTTTGTCGAGAACCTTCCACCTTCTTTGGAAACAAAGACACGTTTTGCCAAATGGCAGGAGTTATTTTCGGGCTTTCCCGGCCTGTCCCAGCAGGGCATTGTGCAAATTGAAACGATGCAAAGACAGATCGTGGCATATATGCAGCGGGATCAGGCGGGCGAGTCCTTCCGGGATATTATGGAAAATATCCGGAGTACCCGAGCCATGCGTGACTATTTCAGAATGATGAGGATTGTGCAGGAGGATTTATTCCGCACTCCGCAGGCCGCGATGCCTGCGAAGAGGAATTTTCATCTGGAATTTGGCAATCTGACGGCGCCTGTGCCGGAGCTGGTCAATCAGCAGCGTGTGCCGGAGGCGGAGCAGCGTCTTAAAGCGGCGCATCAACTGGTTCGTCAGAATCTTGGGAATCATTACGGCCATACGCTGGATTTTTACCTGGATCCCGGCGAAGACCGCTACTATGACAGGAAACAGCTCGATGTTCGCTTGATGGCGGCCGGCGATATGCCAGAACGCATCGCGCTGGGCCGGCCGGAAGCTCGTAAAAAACAGCCGTCCGGCGGTTCCGCGGTGGATGAGATCGAATTTGCCGAGTATGTTTCGAGCTTATATGCCAATACGCCGCTATGGCAGCCCGTGCCGGAAGCCTACGCGGACATCGAGATTCTAACGCGCGATATGTTAAAGAAGGCCTCTTCCGCGTTGACGCCCGAAGACCGGGACCGCCAGCTCGAACACGGGTTAGGAAATATCATCCGTTATATTGAGAGGGCACCGAATCGCGACAGTCTCCGATTGTTCCTGCACATTATCGGCGAAATGCTGGTGGCAGGAGATTATCCTTTCGATGTCATGGTGGCGGCACAGCCGATGTACCGGCGTGAATCGGGCCGCATGGGATTTGAAACCGCCTCGGAGTCTCTAAAATCAATGGCGGTTATGGAGCAGGTGATGGCGGATCAGGACTATCCCGTTCCTTTCCGGGTGGCGCTCGGTGCTATTCAGGTTTATATCCTGGATACCGCGCGGCGCAAATTCGGAAGCCGGCAGGATGCATTCGAAACGGCACTTAAAAATTTTGGTTTGGACCGTTTTCTTCAATACGATACAGCGCGCTGGAAAGCAATTTCTGAGGTCTCGCGCTTGCGCCCGCTGGTTGAGGGGGCGGTGCTGCGAGGCGATGCGGGGTTTTTCAAACAGCTGGAAGAAATGGCGGCGATATCCGGAGAGGCCCGCAAAAGTTTGATTCTGGCCATTGAGCCCGTCCTGAAATCCGGGGCTTCTTTACAGCCTAATGCGGTGGAGAATTTGATGAATACCATTTTTTCTAAAATGGAAGGTATGGAAGAATTCACGGATTTTGTTAATTTTTCCGTGCATCGCGCTCCAGAAATGCGTTCCTTTATCCGCCCCGCAGCTGCTCAATTTTATCAACGGCTTGCCCTTCCGGAAGGTGTTGAGGCCTTTCAGCAATTACTGCGAAGCCGGCACCATATGGCGATTTCGGCGCTGCCGGTTCTGATGAACACCGGCATAGATCCCCGCACGGGTATTCCCGAGAGCATACGCACGGCGCTGCGGGAATCTTACCTTTCGGATGATCCCGTGCTCGTGATTCAAACGGGCCAGCTGGTTTTGTCTTATTTACAGAATTTGCGTTCCCTGGTGGATCGCGGTAGCCCGTACGAACTGCTTCAGCCCATGCTTGCTTTCATTCAGGAAATGATCGATGCCACCTGGCAGAAACACGGGCTGGCTTTGCCCCGCAGCTATGCCCAACTGGATACGCTTCGCGCCGTTGTCAAAATCGCAGGCATTCCGGGCGCCGAATTTTCAAAATCTCCGGAAGGTCTTTTCTGGCGGTTTTATATCCGCCCGCTGGAAGAAATTTATCGTCAGACGCTGCGCGATACGCCCGGTCAGGCGCCGGCGGTTAAGAAAAAGCTGGAAAGCTGGCTGCGCGTGCTGGCAGTTTGGGAAAGTATTTCGTTTGAGACCTATGAGCAGCAGTATCTGAAGATCGATCCGGACGACCGGCCGGCGGGCAACCGCTTTGACAGGATCTCCGGGCAGGAAGTCCAGCGGCAGACGCTTAAAACTCTTTCTTTTACTATCCGGACGCCCGAAGGAAATTTTGAAGAAACAATTCAGTGGACGACCGCCGAATTGATCGCTGAGCAGCTTCATGACGTGATCCGCCGCCGGTTTCCGGGCGAACATCTCAATGTGCGGGGCGAAGGGAGCCGGGTTGTTGTGGCGGGTTTCCGGGGGGATGTGATGGAAAGCGAAATTCTGGCACTGGATGAAAATCCGGAAGAAGTGCGCCGCCGACTCGAAAAAATTCTGGACCGCTCCGAAGCACGGTCCCGCGAATTCCTTCAAGAGCGCGGAATGCCGTTTTACTGGACTTCCGATCTGGATGATGCCAGCCGTGCGTTGACTGAAAATGCAATTCGCCTTCTGGAAGCGCACGCCGGCACGGAACCGCGGGATGGTCCGTGGGACTATAGCGCCATCCGGCAATTTTTTCAACGGCCGGAAGTTTACGGAGCGCTGGGCGATCGGCGTGTGGTCTTTTATCACGTGAATGAAATTGCCTCACTTTCCCGGTTGGAACTTGAAGACGGGCTCAAAGCCTACCATCGTGAATCAGAAACTTTATTTAACCGCATCCAGCAGGCGGCGCTGAATCAGAAGGAAGCGGAGCTGGAACAGAGTTTGCAGACACTAGCCGGCCTGCGGCCGCAGCAAGCAGTTTTGATTTTGAAATGGCTGGCGAATGCCGCGGAAACAGGAGAGGCAGCCTATGCGGATCAAAAGAAAGCGGCGCGAACGGCCTTGCAGACATTTTTACGCATTTTGTTTGAAGACTCGGAAATCACGGAAATGCTGATCGATTTCCGCAAGATGGTCCGCGAACATGTGGAAGGGCTTTTGCAGGCATCGGGAGCATCTCCGGATCAGGTTGCCCTTGTGCCGTTGCGCAGCGGTGCCGATCACCTGGGGGATTATGTGCGGCCTGAATTGAAAAAGCTGGGCGTTCATTGGAAGCCGTTTCTTTTTTCACGTGCTATTCAAACGGGATTGGGACTGACTTTTGAGAATGGGGAGCCGCACGCATCGCCGGAAGCCAAGGAGCAGGTTCTTCGTTATCTTCGCCAAGAAGGGTATGTGGCAGCTGGTTTGCGTCACATTGTGTTTCTGGATGTGAATACGCGGGGCCGGGCGAACAAAATCCTGCGGCCGCTTTTGAAGGAACAGGGGCTGACCTCGGATCTTCTTATGCTTTTCCACCGGCCGGCCTACGTTGAAGAAGCCGATCTCGCCGTGGGTTTGAATGATCAGGAAGACTGGAAATCAGATGATCGGCAAAACAAAATTAAGTGGTTGTCCTATATTCTTGATGATGGGTTAGCCACCGAACTCGAGTTGGATTCTTACCGCGACTTGACAACCGAGACGCCCATCCGGCCGGGCGCTACTGCCGGGCCGCACCCGTGGTTGCTTGGAGAAGCCCGGCGCAAAATTGCCGAACTGGCGCAGCGTCCCGAAGCGCGCGATGACGGACTTGCGCGTGTAGAGGCAAAAGAAGAACCGGACTTGGCCCGCATCGGCCGCCGGATGGTCACTTATCTGCTGGCCGAGCCGCGGCGCAGTCCGCCTGAGTTTGCGGTGCGGGAATTAATCGACGCGGTCGAAGAGTCGGGAATCGTTCAGGTGGAAGCGATGCTGCGGCGTTTTGAACAACTGATTGCCGAAGAGGCGTTTGCGGCGGAAATCTTTCAGGCGTATTTGCCGGCCTGGCACGATCCGGAAATCCGGAATGTTCTGGAAGTGCAGAACCGGGAACTTCAGGCGGCCGGGATTGAATTTTCGGAAAATCAGGCCGCCGACGTGGTCTGGGTGGTGAATGAACAGCCGCGTGTGGACAGTCTGGTTTCGATTCTCGAATCGGAAGAAAATCTGAATCTGCTGGTGGTCTGGCTGCCCGATTTTGAGCGGACCGCTTCGGCGGTACAATTGCGCAGTGAGGCGCAGGCCCTGCAGACACAAGCGGGCGTGATCGAGAAAGAAGTCGCTGAAACGGTGGGCGAGGACCGGGTTCAACTGATTGTCCCGGAATCGGCCGCGCGCGCCAGAAGCCTGCTGGCCAACGCCGCGTCCCGGATGGCCGGGATGGCGGGACGGGAATCGATTACGGAAGTGCTCAACCGGATGGTGTATGTCTATCCGCGGCAATGGAATTCCCGCGCCCAGTATGAAGGTGCCATGCAGCATGCGAAGACGATTCAACACAATCTCGTCAGCTCGGGGAACAACCGCTATGCCGAGGAGTATCCGCTGCTGTGGTCGGCGGCCCGGCTTTCTCAGAAACTTTACGACCAGCTTTTGCAGCGTTTTCTGATCGGCGATCAGCACTACTATTATGATGATTCCAAGGTCCCGTCGGAAATTCTCGGCGTTTTGCTGGCTTCCGCCGAGAAAATGCGCCAGCATTTCCTGCGGTCCGCCTAACCGCTTTATGTTAAACTGGTGCATCCATTATGCTGCGCTGGATATTTAATCTCATGATCACTTCCATGATTTTCTTTCCTGATAAGACGTACTATGAGAAGCCGGAGAGCTACGGGCTTCAAGCCGAAGACGTCTTTTTGAAGACGGTCGACGGCGTCAAAATTCACGGCTGGTGGTTTGAGGCGGAGAAGCCGCAAGGCGCCTTGCTGTTTTTCCACGGAAATGCCGGCAATATTTCGGGGCGTCTGGAAAAAGCGGCCGGCTGGGTGCGCCGCGGATTTTCGGTTTTTCTTCTCGATTACCGGGGTTACGGCCGTAGCGAGGGAAGCCTTCAGTCGGGTCAGGATATTTTGCGCGATGCCGAAGCTGCTTACCTCTGGCTGACGGAGAAGAAGCAGCAGCCGCCCGAGCGTCTATTTGTATACGGCGAATCGCTCGGAACATATCCTGCGATCCGCCTGGCGGCGGAGCGGCGTGTCGCCGCGGTTCTGCTCGAGGCGCCGTTTACTTCCTTTGCCGATCTGGCGGGGCTGCACTATGCGGCCATTCCGTCTTTTCTCGCCGATCAAATGCTCGGAGATTTTCGATTTCCCAATATTGAATATATCAGTGCCGTAAAAGCGCCGGTTTATTTCATTCACGGCACGCAGGATGAAACCTGCGCTTATGCGATGGGCGAAAAGCTTTTTGAACTGGCGCCGGAGCCGAAAGGTTTCTTTTCCATTCCGGGCGGCGGGCATAATGATCTTCCGTATGCAGCGGGAGAGGATTTCTGGGAAAAGCCGGTTCAGTTCCTGCAGTCGCTTCAGACCTCTTAATCCAGGCCGACCTTCCGGTGCGGTTTCAGGACTTCCAGCATCTCCGCATGAATTTTTCCGTTTGAGGCCACCGTCTGGCGCGCATCCACTGAAAACGCTCCGCCGGCATAATCCGTAAGATGGCCGCCGGCTTCCATTAATATCAAGGCTGCGGCGGCCACGTCCCAGGGGTTCAATTTGGCTTCCCAATAGCCGTCGAAACGGCCGCAGGCCACATAACAGATATCCGTTGCAGCCGACCCGGTGCGGCGGACGCCATGGATGTGCATGAGGAAATCCCGCAGGATGCCGACATAGGAATCGATGTTCTTTTTGCGGTCATAGGGAAATCCGGTGGCGAGAAGCGAGTCCGCCAGCCGGCTGTTTTCCGAGACTCGGAGCGGATGCCCGTTGAGAAAGGCGCCCTTGCCGCGCCGGCCATAGAAAAGCTCCTGGCGGAACGGATCAAAAACACCGCCATATTCCAGCACGCCGTTCTCCTCATAGGCGATCGACACGCAGGCAACCGGATAGGTGTGGGCAAAGTTCGTCGTGCCGTCGAGCGGATCAATGATCCAGCGTTTGGGAGAATTTCCCTGGCCCAGCGATTCCTCGGCCAGAATGGCATGATTGGGGAAGGAACGGAATATGGTTTCAATGATCACTTTTTCGGCCTGGCGGTCGGTTTCGGTCACCAGGCTCAGTTCGCTCTTGCGCTCAAAACCGGCCCGGCGGGGCAGCGCCTCGCGCAGCAGGTTTCCGGCCTTTTCAAGGGCTTCAAAGAGAGTCTTTTCAATTGGGTCCTGATTCATATACAATAATCCCTTCATTGGATAAAGGCCTTCTATTTATCAGCGGCCTTAAAGAAAGTCAAGCACAGGCCGTAAACCCTTGGAAAGACAGGTGGTGAGACATGGGTAAATATACGATTACATTGATCCCCGGAGACGGCGTGGGCCCGGAACTGGCGGAAGTGACCAAAGCCTGCATCGACGCAACCGGGCTGGATATTCAATGGGATATCCAGTCGGCCGGCATCGATATTATGGAAAAAGAAGGCACCCCGCTGCCGGACCGCGTGCTGGCTTCGATCCGCAAAAATTCGATTGCGATTAAAGCCCCGATTACCACCCCGGTCGGAACCGGTTTTCGTTCGGTCAATGTGGCCCTCCGCAAGGAACTGGATTTATACGCCTGTGTCCGCCCCTGCAAAACGTATCCCGGCGTCCGGACGCCTTATAAAGACATTGATTTGGTCATCGTCCGTGAAAACACGGAAGATCTTTACGCGGGGATTGAGTTCAAAAAGGGAACGCCTGAAGTTAAAGATTTGATCGGTTACATCAATGAGCGTTCCGACCGCAAAATCCGGGATGATTCCGGCGTCAGCATTAAGCCCATTTCGGTTTTTGGTACCGAGCGCATTGTGCGGTTTGCTTTTGATTATGCCCGCAAGTACGGTCGTAAAAAAGTCACGGCAGTGCACAAGGCCAATATCATGAAGTTTTCCGATGGCCTTTTTCTGGAAGTCGCGCGCGAAGTGGCCAAGAAATATTCGGATATCGAATTCGAGGACCGCATTGTCGACAACATGTGCATGCAGCTGGTGCAGTGGCCGGAAAAATACGATGTGCTGGTGCTACCCAATTTGTACGGCGACATTGTTTCCGACCTTGCGGCGGGATTGATCGGCGGGCTCGGCGTAGCGCCGGGTGCCAATATCGGCACCAACGGGGCGCTTTTTGAAGCGACGCATGGTTCGGCGCCGAAATACAAGGGACAGAATAAGGTCAACCCGACGGCCATGATTCTTTCCGGCGTTCTCATGCTGCGGCATTTGAATGAAACCGAAGCGGCGGACCGGCTGGAGACGGCTGTGGCGGAAGTCATCCGCGAAGGCAAGTCGGTTACCTATGACATGAAAGAAAACCGGGATGATCCCAATATCGTCGGGACTCGCGAAATGGGCCAGGCGATTATCGAAAAAATGAAAAAGCTGGCAGGGAGTGCAAAATGAAACCGAAGGTGACGGTTGTTGGGGCGGGATTTGTTGGAGCCACCACGGCTCAGCGGATTGTAGAAAAAGAAATTGCCGATGTGGTGTTGATTGATATTGTCGAAGGCCTGCCGCAGGGGAAGGCGCTGGATATGATGGAATCAGCGCCGATCGAGGGTTTCACGACTTCCATTAAAGGCACCAATGATTATGCGGACACGGCCGGTTCCGAAGTGGTTGTGATTACGGCCGGCCTGGCACGCAAGCCCGGCATGAGCCGCGATGATCTGTTAATGAAAAATACGGAAATTATTTCCGGAATCGTGGATCAGTGCGTGCGGTATTCTCCGGAAGCGATTCTTCTCATCGTGACCAATCCGCTTGACGTCATGACGTATCTGGCCTGGAAGCGTTCAGGTTTTAAACATACGCGCGTGATCGGAATGGCCGGTGAACTGGATTCAGCCCGCTGTGCTTACTTTATTGCCGAAGAACTGCAGTGTGCGCCGCGGGATGTGCACGCGATGGTGCTTGGCGGCCACGGCGATCAGATGGTTCCCGTGCCGAGATATACGACGGTAAAAGGCACGCCGGTTTCGGAGCTGCTGCCCCAGGACAAGATCGAAGCCATTAACCAGCGCACGCGGGACGGCGGAGCGGAAATTGTGAAGTATTTGAAGACCGGAAGTGCCTTTTATGCGCCTTCCGCTTCGGTTACGCGCATGGTGCGTTCCATTATCGAAGACCGTCATGAAGTCATTCCTTCCTGCGTCTATCTGGAAGGGCAGTACGGTCTGCGGGATGTGTACTGCGGCGTTCCGGCCCGGATCGGCAAGCAGGGTGTGGCCGAAGTCGTGGAACTGGATTTGACGCCGGAAGAAAAGGAAGCGTTGGAAGCTTCGGCGGAACATGTCCGAGAAAACTGCGCTAAATTAAAACTGCAAAACGCCTGATTTTTAACCTCGTTTGGAAATCGTATGCCCGATGCTTTGAAATCCCGCTCCCGTCTGCAGGTTGACGGCCGGGACTATCAGTTTTATTCCCTGGAAACTCTCGAAAAGGCCGGCCTGGGTCCGCTTGGCCGTCTGCCCTATTCCATCCGCATTTTGCTGGAAAATCTGCTGCGTCAGGATGACCGCACGGCTTCACGTGAAGATATCGAGGCGGTGGCGAAGTGGGACCCCAAGCGCAAGCCGGACCGCGAAATCAGTTTTGCGCCGGCGCGTGTGGTGCTTCAGGATTTTACCGGGGTGCCGGCGGTCGTGGATCTGGCGGCGATGCGCGATCAGATTACCGCCATGGGCGGCGATGCCAAAAAGATCAATCCGCTCGAGCCCGTGGATCTGGTGATCGACCATTCTGTGCAGGTCGATGCGTTTGGCTCTGCCGAGGCCTTTCGGGCGAATGTCGGCCGCGAATATGAACGCAACCATGAGCGTTACCAGTTTTTGCGCTGGGGGCAGCAGGCTTTTCATAATTTTCGTGTCGTTCCTCCCGGAACCGGTATTGTGCATCAGGTGAATCTGGAATATCTGGCGCATGTCGTGATGAGCCGCAAGGAAAAAGATGCGGTTGTGATTTATCCCGATACGCTGGTCGGAACCGACTCGCACACCACGATGATCAATGGCCTGGGTGTTCTTGGCTGGGGTGTCGGCGGCATTGAAGCCGAAGCCGCGATGCTTGGGCAGCCGGTTTCCATGCTGATTCCTCAAGTGGTGGGTTTCCGGCTGAACGGGAAACTTCCGGAAGGGGCCACCGCGACGGATCTTGTTTTGATGGTGACACAAATGCTGCGCAAAAAAGGCGTTGTCGGTAAGTTTGTCGAGTTTTTCGGGCCCGGCCTGGAAAACCTGACGCTCGCTGATCGGGCCACCATTGCCAACATGGCTCCCGAATACGGCGCCACCATGGGATTTTTCCCGGTGGACCAGGAAACCTTGCGCTACATGCGTTTGACCGGCCGTGATGAACATCAGGTGAAACTGGTGGAAGCGTATCTGAAAGCGCAAAAACTGTTTCGAACCTCGGACTCGCCGGAACCGGAATATTCGGATTTGCTGGAACTGGAGTTGAGTCAGGTGGAACCGAGCCTTGCAGGTCCCAAACGGCCGCAGGACCGCGTGGCGCTTGGTGCGGCACGCGACCAGTTCCGCAAGGTGCTGGGAGACATGGCGCCGGCAGCCGGGGGAGGCAAATCCACCGGCACCCTGGTCGCCGAAGCCCCGGTGAAGATCGGAACCGAGACTTATCATTTGACTCATGGTTCTGTGGTGATTGCGGCCATTACCAGCTGTACGAATACCTCGAATCCGGCGGTGATGATCGGCGCCGGATTGCTGGCCAAAAAGGCGGTCGAGCGGGGGCTGGAAACCCGGCCCTGGGTGAAAACCAGCCTGGCACCGGGTTCCCAGGTGGTGATGGATTACTTGAAAGCCGCCGGTTTGATTTCCTATCTGGAAAAACTCCGGTTTCATCTGGTGGGCTATGGCTGCACCACTTGCATTGGAAACTCGGGGCCTTTGCCGGAACCGGTATCGGAAGCGGTGAAGGAAAGTGATCTGGTGGCGGTATCGGTTCTCTCCGGCAACCGCAATTTTGAAGGCCGCATCAATCCGCAGGTCAAAGCCAATTATCTGGCTTCGCCGCCGCTGGTCGTAGCTTATGCGCTGGCCGGAACCATGGATCTGGATCTGACGCGGGACCCGCTTGGAAAAGACCGCAACGGCGATCCAGTCTATCTGAAAGATCTCTGGCCGACGCAGGAGGAGCTGCGCAAAGCGATGGCGGGAATTCAGGCGGAAATGTTCCGCAGCCGGTATGCGAATGTATTTCAAGGCGATCCGGAATGGCAGGCTTTGAAAATTCCTTCCGGCGACACGTTTGTCTGGGATGAAAAGTCGACCTATGTAAAAAAGCCTGTCTTCTTTGAAGGGATGAAAGCGGATCCCGCAGCGGTTCAGGATATCCGCGAGGCGCGGGTGCTGGTGATGCTGGGAGATTCGGTAACGACCGACCACATCTCGCCGGCCGGTTCCATTGCCAAGGACAGTCCCGCGGCCAAGTACCTGATTCAGCACGGTGTGGATGTGAAGGATTTCAATTCCTATGGCTCCCGCCGCGGTAATCACGAGGTCATGGTGCGCGGCACTTTCGGAAACATCCGCCTGCGCAATCTGCTGGCGCCGGGAACGGAAGGCGGCTGGACGCGCCATCTGCCGGACGGCAAACAGACCAGTATTTATGAAGCGGCCATGCAGTACCAGAAGGAAAACGTACCGACCCTGGTTCTGGCCGGAAAAGAATATGGTTCCGGTTCCTCCCGCGACTGGGCGGCCAAGGGTCCGGCGCTGCTCGGAATTCGAGCCGTGATTGCCGAAAGCTATGAGCGCATTCACCGCAGTAATTTGATTGGAATGGGAATTCTTCCGCTGGAATTCCTGCCCGGGCAGAATCGTGAAAGCCTGGGCTTGAAAGGCGATGAGAGTTATTCCATAGAAGGTTTAACGGCCATGAAACCGGGCTCTCGATTAACTTGTCAGGTTCGCGGTGAAGGCGGAAACAAGTCTTTTGAAGTGGTCTCGCGTATCGACACGCCGGTAGAGCTCGAATATTACCGCCACGGCGGCATTCTTCAATACGTTCTGCGCCAGCTGCTCAAAAGCTGATCATGCCGCAGCGGCAGCTTACTCCCAAAATCGGAAAGCAGGTTTATCTGGATCCCGCCGCCTGTCTCATCGGCCGCGTCCGGGTCGGCGATTATTCCAGTATTTGGCCGGGCGTGGTGATGCGCGGCGATATCCAGGACATCCGGGTCGGCCGCTATACCAATATTCAGGATTTAAGTCTTCTTCATGTGGAAACGAACCGGGGCTGCCGCGTCGGCGATTACGTCACGGTCGGGCATCAGGTCACCTTGCACGCCTGTACCGTTCGAGACCAATCGCTGATCGGAATCGGATCGATTGTGCTGGATGGGGCCGTGATCGGTGAAGGCACCATTCTGGGAGCCGGAAGCCTCGTGACGCATAATCAGAAGC
Organism: uncultured bacterium; assembly: GCA_964526065.1. Taxonomy (GTDB): domain Bacteria; phylum Omnitrophota; class Omnitrophia; order Omnitrophales; family Aquincolibacteriaceae; genus CAZGID01. The sequence continues at coordinate 33,257 of CAZGID010000001.1, read as the reverse complement.
TGAAATCCGGCGCGCTTTATTTCGGCCGGCCCGCAAAATTTGTCCGTCATCTGACCCGTCAGGAGATCGCCGGTCTGAAAAAATGGGCCCAGCGGTACGTCCGTTATGCCCGCGAACATCAATCAGGGCGATTCGCCAGGATTCCCGCGGCCCAGCCCTGAGATTGCGAACGGCCGGACGCAATCTTTATCGGACGTTCGTCATTTGTCACACCAGTCAGAACTTATGAAGCCGCCTAGGAAACGATCCCTCATCATTTTTGGAGCCGGTCCGGCTGGTCTTGCCTGCGCCCTTGAAGCGGCGCGTCAAAAATTCAATGTCACGGTAGTGGAAAAGCAGGAGCGCGTCGGCGGTCTTTGCCGCACGCTCTGCCGCAACGGCAATTATTTCGATATTGGCGGCCACCGCTTTTTTTCAAAGTCCGATGAAGTCAACCGGCTGTGGCAGGATATGCTGGGGGATGACTTGATGACGGTCCGCCGCCGCTCCCGCATTTATTTTCGCAATCGTTTCTATGACTACCCGCTGCGTCTTTTCAATGTGCTGAAAAATCTGGGATTGTGGAACGCGCTGCTTTGCCTGTTCAGTTATTTCAAGGCGCAGTGGCAGCGCCGCGGCAATGAGAGAACTTTTGAAGGCTGGGTGACCAACCGTTTTGGCCGGCGGTTGTATGAAATTTTTTTTAAAACCTATACCGAAAAAGTATGGGGAATTTCCTGCCGGGACCTTTCTTCCGACTGGGCAGTACAGCGCATCCGCGGCATGTCCCTCCGGCGGGCCGTAACCGATGCGTTAATGGGCAATCAAAGTCCCCGCGTTCGCAGTTTCGTTAAAGCATTTCAGTATCCGATTTACGGACCGGGGCTTTTTTGTGACCGTCTGAAGAACGAAACGGAAAGACAGGGCGTCCGCTATTATCTGGAATCGGATGTCATCAGTGTTTTGCATAACCGCAGACGGGTGGAGGAAATTCAGATCCGCTGCGGAACGGCGCTTCACTCCCTGACGGCGGATGAATTTGTTTCAAGCATTCCCTTGACGCGGTTGATCACGCAACTGGTTCCGGCGGCGCCCGCCCGGGTGCTGGAAGCTGCGGTGGGCTTGAAGTTCCGGAGTTTTATCGTGGTTAATGTGGTTTTGAACCGGCCGCATCTTTTTGACGACAACTGGATTTATATTCACAGCCCCGAAGTCCGTCTCGGCCGCGTACAGAATTACAAAAACTGGAGCCATTACATGGTGCGCGATTTATCAACGACCACGCTGGGGCTGGAATATTTTGTTTCCGAAGGGGATGAGTTATGGCAGCTTTCGTCGCAGGACATGATCCGCTTCGCGATGGAAGAGCTGGAAAAGGTTTCACTGGCAAACCGTGCGGATTTGATCGAAGCGTTCGTTGTTCGTATCCCCAACGTTTATCCGGTTTATGAAGGCGAATACCAGGACAAAATCGAGATTCTGAAAAAATATCTGGCAGGCTTTGAAAATCTGGAAGTGATCGGCCGCTGCGGGATGTTCCGGTACGATAACAGCGACCGGGCGATTCTTTCGGGGCTTTATGCCGCACGGAATCTCGTGGGAGCAGGTTACGATCTGTGGAATCTGAGCACCGATCAGACGTACCACGAGGAACTCGGCCCCTACAACCGCGAACCGGCCGCGGCACCGGCGGGCCGGAACGGCGACCGTCCGGCTTCCGAACCGGATGTTTCGAGAAAGACTGCTTCCGTATAATGAAGTAGGAATTTTTTAATGATTCGATATAATACTCTGCAAATAAGATGCCATATCTGCACAGGAGCGAGTGATGCAAACCCAATACATGCCAGGACTTGAAGGGGTTATCGCGGCTGAAACCGCATTAAGCCTTGTGGACGGCCAGGGCAGCCGTCTTTTTTATCGCGGGATTCCGATCCATGAACTTGTTGAAAATTCTACTTTTGAAGAAACGGTTTACCTGCTTTGGTATGGCCGCCTGCCGCAGGCCGCGGAGCTTGAGAAGCTAAAAAAAGAACTGGCCGCCCGGCGGGCCGTTCGCCCGGAAGTCCTCGAAGTGCTGAAAGCCTTTCCCCGGACGGCCCATCCCATGGGTGTCTTGCGGACCCTGGTATCTGTCATGGGGCTGTTTGATTCGGATGCCGATTCCATCACGCTTGAGAACAATCAGCGCAAGTCGCTTTGCCTGACGGCAGCGCTTCCAACCGTTATTGCCGCTTTTCACCGTCTTCGCCAGGGAAAAGAACCCCTTGCACCGGATATGAGCCTGTCCCATGCCGGCAATTTCTATTACATGATGAATGGCAGCAAACCGGAACCGGAAATGGAAAAGGCGCTGGATGCCTACCTGATCCTGCTCGCGGATCACGGGCTGAATGCCTCGACGTTTTCTGCCCGCGTGACGGTTTCGACCCAGGCCGATATGTATTCGGCCATTACGGCGGCGGTCGGGACGTTGAAAGGAGATTTACACGGTTCCGCGAATCAACGGGCCATGGAAATGATTCTGGATATCAAGGACCCGTCCCGGGCGGAAGGATACGTCAAAGATCTCCTGGCCCGAAAAGAGAAGGTCATGGGATTCGGCCACCGGGTTTACAAGAAACAGGACCCCCGGGCGACGGCGTTTCGGGAAATCGCTGCCCGGATGTGCGAAAAAAGTTCACAGTCCCAGTGGATGGATATTTCCAATATTGTGGAAAAAGTGATGTGGGAGGAAAAAAAGATTCCCTGTAACGTCGACTTTTTTTCCGCTTCGGTACTTTATATTTTGGGTTTTCCGGTCGATTTCTTTACGACGGTATTTGCGGCAAGCCGGGTGGCGGGATGGACCGCTCATGTGATTGAGCAGTTGTCGCATAATCGTTTGATTCGTCCGTCGGCTACTTACACAGGATTGCAGAACCAGCATTACGTGCCGCTGGAAGCACGAAAATAAGACAGGTCGTTTTCCTTGAATATCCACGAATTCCAGGCCAAAGCCATTTTCGAACAATACGGGATCCCGATTCACCCGGGCCGGGTGGCCCGCACGCCGGAAGAAGCGCTTCAGGCCAGCCGCGACATTGCTGAAAGCGGTAAATCCTTTGTTGTGAAAGCGCAGATTCATGCGGGTGCCCGCGGTAAAGGCGGCGGCGTGAAGCTCGTTAAAAAGCCCGAAGAAGTTCGCGATGTAGCGGCGGCGCTGCTGGGCAAACAGCTTGTGACGCCGCAAACGGGTCCTGAAGGCAAGCCGACCAATCAGGTTCTGATTGAGGTCACCAGTCCCATCCGCAAGGAATACTACGCCAGCGTCGTGCTGGATCGCTCCTGCAAAGCCCCCTGCCTGATCCTCTCGGAAGCCGGCGGCATGGAAATTGAAGAAGTCGCGATCCATTCCCCTGAAAAAATTCTTAAACAGCACTTTTCTGCGGTTGAGGGATTGTCCGGAAAAGACGCCGAGGCCCTGGCAGCGCGTCTGAATCTGCCGGCAGATCAGGCCAAACAGTTTGCGGCCATTTTTACTGCCATTGCCCGTATCTTTCTTGAGAAGGACGCCTCACTGATCGAAATCAACCCGCTGGCCATCATGGAATCCGGTGAGGTCGTTGCCATTGATGCCAAGATCAACATTGACGACAACGCGTTATACCGCCAGCCGGAGATCGCGGCTTTGCATGATCCGAGTCAGGATGACCCGCGCGAAGTGGAAGCCAAGAAATTCGATCTGAGCTATGTCGGTTTGGACGGAAATATCGGCTGCATTGTAAACGGGGCCGGGCTGGCCATGGCAACGATGGACATTATTAAGTATGCCGGCGGGGAACCGGCCAATTTCCTCGACGTCGGCGGCGGCGCCAATAAGGAAAAAGTGGCGGCGGGATTCAAAATCATTTTGACCGATCCCAATGTGCGGGCGATTCTGGTCAATATTTTCGGCGGGATTATGCGCTGCGATGTGGTGGCGGAAGGCATTCTGGCCGCGGTGGAAGAATTGAAGCAGAACAAAGAAACTGCCTCGCGGAAAGTGCCCATCGTCGTGCGGCTGGAAGGCACCAATGTGAAGAAGGGAAAAGAAATTCTGGAAGCCTCTAAAATGGAGCTGATTTCTGCTTCCAGCTTTGAAGATGCGGCGCGTAAAGTGGTGGAGGCGGCCTCATGAGCGTATTGGTCAATCGCGAGACACGGGTTCTGGTGCAGGGGATTACCGGCGGGCACGGCTCTTTTCACACAAAGCAGATGCTGGAGTATGGGACAAAAATTGTCGGCGGGGTCACGCCGGGCAAAGCAGGACAGAAAGTCGAAGGCGTTCCCGTTTTTAATACGGTGCGTGAAGCCCGGGAGGCGACGGGTGCCAATGCCTCGGTGATTTATGTTCCGGCCAAATTTGCCGTCGCCGCGATCCGCGAAGCGGCGGAAGCCGGCATTGAACTTGTGATTTGTATTACGGAAGGCATTCCCGCGATTGAAATGGCCCGGGTTGAAAGCTGGCTGCGCAGTAAAAAAGTGCGGCTGATCGGCCCGAACTGTCCCGGTATTATTACGCCGGATCAGTGCAAAATCGGAATCATGCCGGGATATATCCACAAGCCGGGTCCGATCGGGCTGGTATCCCGCAGCGGAACGCTCACCTACGAAGCCGTCTGGCAGCTCAGCGAACGCAATCTCGGCCAATCTACCTGCATCGGAATCGGCGGCGATGCGATTGTCGGAACCAACTTTGTTGACGCCCTGCAATTATTTGAAGCCGATCCGGAAACCAAAGCCATTGTGCTGATTGGAGAAATCGGCGGCAGTGCCGAAGAAGAAGCGGCGGAATATATCGAATCCCATGTGACCAAACCTGTGGTTGCATTTATCGCGGGCAGCACGGCGCCTCCGGGAAAGCGGATGGGGCATGCCGGCGCCATTATTTCCGGTGGCAGCGGCAAGGCGCAGGACAAGATTCAGCGTCTGGAAGCGGCCGGCGTCACGGTCGCCTACAGACCGGACGTGATCGGTGAAACCATGCTCCGGGTTTACTCCGGAAAGTATGAGTCAAAATCTCAATCACGCTTATGACGAATACCTCACGGCGCACGCGCCTGAGGTAATCAAGGCGTTCCCCCGGTTTTTCAAAAAGCTCGACAATTCCTATTTCCGCTACGGCCGCTTCACCATCCCGACCTTCTATAAACCTTTTCTTGTTCAACCGGAACAGGAAATGCTTCTGAAAAAAGTCGCGCGCACGTTCTCCCAGGTGATTACCATGGCGACGCGGCTTTACTTCGAAGAAAAGCATCTTTCCTATGTTTTCCGTCTCAAGCCCGAGGCCGCCGATCTGATCAGTATCGATCCCGGCTATTCCCAGACCGTTGTTTTTTCCCGGTACGACGCCATTCTGGAAGGCCAGAGCTTGAAACTGGTCGAATTCAATTGTGATTCGCCGGCGGGCGCTGCTTACACCGATCAGGTGGAGCAGATTCTGCTTCAGGAAGAGCCGCTTCAGGACTTCATCCGGGAACATCACCTGCGTGCCAATACCCGCGCCCAGAGTATTCTCGATGCCTTGCTGGGGGCTTATGAGGAGTTTGGCGGATTTGAAACGCCGAATATTGCCATTGTCGACTGGCGGACGGTTCGGACACGGCCGGAGTTCGAATATTTGCAGGCTTATTTTGAGTCGCGCGGCTACCGGACTTTCATTGCCGATCCGCGCGATCTGCGTTACCGGGGCGGGAAACTGTATTACAAAGAGACACACATCCGGTTGATTCTGCGGCGCGTGATTTTTGAAGAACTACTGGAGCGGCTCGATGAGGTGCAGGATATGATTAAAGCGTACCGCGAGCAGGCCGTTTGCATTGCCAACCCCTTGCGCTCCCGGCTGGCCGGGACTAAAGCCCTGCTTTCTATTCTCACCAACTCGGAATACGATCACTATTTCACTGAAGCGGAAAACAAGGTAAAGCGGGAATTTATTCCCTGGACGCGGCGGCTGGTGGATGCCGAAGATTTTTACGGACGCAAGAAGATTTATTTGATCGACTTTTTGAAGGATGAAAAAGAAACTCTGGTTTTGAAGCCTTCCTGCAGTTACGGCGGAAAGGACGTCACCATCGGGTGCGAAACGCCGGATGCTCAGTGGAATGAAACGATTGACCGGGCGCTTAAGGGCGACTGGGTGGTTCAGGAATATGTCAACCTCCCGATCCTGACGGTGCCGGCGGTCGTTAACGGCAAGCTGGAGCTGGATTATAAAAAGTACAATTTTAATATTCTGGTTTTTGGCGGCCGCTATGCCGGCGGCTTTTCCCGCCTGAGCAGTGAAAGCGTCATCAATGTCTCGCGCGGCGGCGGCCTGATTCCCACGATGGTGCCGGATCAGGCGCCGGAGCGGGAAAGCCTTTGATGAAACCTCTGGTGGATATGCATGTGCATCTGGGCCGGTCGCGGGACGGCGGCTGGGCCACCTGGAAGCGGCTTGAGACAACCTACCAGGATCTTCCTTTCTCGCATCTGGTGCTTTTCCCGATCGACGAGCCCGATCCCGGACCGAGCTACCGGCGGACCAATGCGCGTGTGGCGGCCGTTGCGGCCCGCCATCGCCACGTACTGCCGTTCTGCCGGCTCAATCCCAATGAAAAAGCGGCCTATGACGAGCTGGCACGCAATGCCCGTAAAGGGTTTCGCGGCGTGAAGCTGCATCCCCGCTCCGATCATTTTACGGCGACGGTCGCCCGGGACCTTTTGGGCGAGGTGGAAAAGCACGGCATGCCCGTGATGCTGCATACATCGCATGAAGATCATTGCCGGCCTTCCGCGTGGGAAGGAATTTTCTTGAGATATAAAAAAATTTCTTTTATTCTAGGGCACTCGGGAAAAGATACTTACCGGGAAGCGGCCGAAATCGCCTTGCGATGCCGGAATGTTTATCTGGATACGTCCACGCTTTCCTGGTTCAGGACCGACTATCTGGTGCGCAAAGCAGGCGCGAAAAAAGTGGTGTTTGGTTCCGACATGCCGTATTCACATCCCCGGCTCGAAATGATGAAGTACGAAATCATTCTTGCCCGAAATCAGAAAGCCTGGGACACAATTTTTTCCGAAAATCCTCTCCGCATTTTTGGAGGCCTTTGATGCAGCGTTCCCGTCTTTTTTCTCTCGATGAAGCGAATGCTATTCTGCCTGAAATTACGGATTTGCTTGAGAATATCCGTCAGCTTAAGGATGTGTACGACCGCCGTCATGATGTTCTGCTTTTTCATGAATTGATTTCCCAGGCGGAAAGAACACAGAAAGTTTGTGCGCCGGAAGAGCCGGAACGGGATTATGAAAAAGAAATCAGTGAGCTGGAAAACGAGATTTATTCGTTGAAGAAGGAAATCGAAAAAGTGCATGCTCTCGGCTGCGTGATTCGCAGTCTGGAAAACGGTGTCGTGGAGTTTCCGGCGGAAAAGAACGGCCGGCAGATTTTTTATGTCTGGAAGCGGGGAGAATCAAAAATCTCCGGCTTTCGTACGGCCGATGAAATCCGCACAACCGAATATTCATTAAAAGAAGGAGCCGATGCGTGATTCTTCCCAGTAAACTGTTTTTGACCAAAGGGGTCGGCGTTCACCGCGAGAAGCTTTCCAGCTATGAGTCGGCGCTTCGGGATGCCGGGATTGCGCCCTTCAATATCGTCCGAGTTTCCAGTATTTATCCGCCCTTTTGCAAAATGATTTCCCGGAAAGCAGGATTGAAATACCTAACGCCCGGACAGGTGCTTTTTACGGTGGTGGCCGATTGTGCGACCAATGAACCGAACCGCCTGATTGCGTCCTCCGTAGGTGTGGCGATCCCGAAAAAGCCGGAACAATACGGTTATCTGGCCGAAGTGCACACGTACGGGCAGAATGAAAAGAAAACCGGAGATTATGCCGAGGATCTGGCGGCCAGTATGCTGGCCACTATTCTGGGCGTTAAATTTGATCCGGATGCCAGTTATGACACCCGCAAGGAAATCTGGAAAATTTCCAATGAGATTGTGAAGACGACGGCCATTACCCAGAGTGCCCGCGGGGATAAGAATGGCAACTGGACAACCGTACTGGCGGCGGCGGTTTTAATTCACTGATCCCGGCCCATCAGCCGGATCGGATTCCACGAGCGGTTCTACTTTCACTACTTCCGCATTTGAAGGCGCGCCCAGCGACCAATCCTGTTGATCCAGCAGGGAAAAAAAGCGGATCTCTTCGAATAGCAACAACACACTGCGGGAAGGTTCGGCCGATTCCACCAGAATCCGGCGGGGATAGATCACAGGTTCGCGAAAATCCCGGACGGGGGAAAAGAACCGGTAAAATTCACTTCGTTCAATCGTCATCGAAGGCATTTGGTCCGGCTGATAAAAATTCTCTTTTAACACGTCGCCTTCGGGCGAGACAAAGAGCCGCCGCGACAAATACTGGTTAGTGGCGCTCTGGCGCCAGATCTGCAGCGTCACCCAGTTGGCCCCGACAGATTCGACCAGCGTTTCGCCTTCCGCCATGGTAATGGGTTTCAAAGCGCGGTAAAGATCCAGCGGCCGGAGATGCGATTCGATTTCCGGGTTGTTCTGTAAGTCCAGAATGTCTCCCTCATAGACCCGGTTTTGATCCACCAGATAAAGCGAAAAGAAGCGGTCCTGCGTCCGGAAAGTAAAGAGCAGCTTGCCAGAGGGATTGCGGCAATGCAGCAGGAGCTGCTCATCAAGCCGCTCATAGACCAGACGGGCCTGACAGGAGGCGCTCTGGCCGAATTCCGTGACAAAGACAAGCGAAAGATCCGCGCGCATGGCGGTCCAGTTTCCCCGCCGCAACTCAATTTGGCGAATAATGGGTGCCACGTCGGTGAGCGGGGCGGCCTTTAAAATAACCGGAGGCGGAACAAGACAGGTCAGAAAAAGTAAAAAGGAAAGAAGCCGTTTTGACATAAAAATCCCTGCGGAATGTTTATCTTATTTTCGGCGCTTTGAAACGAAACTTGAAAGCCGCCCGATCAGGGCTGTTTGTCAAACGAGGCGGCGTTGTCGGAAAGGAATTTGCGGGTATAAACGATCCGGTGAATGGCCGTGGCATTGGTGCCGATCGCGAGCACCCAGAGGGCCAGCGGAAGCAAAGGCGTAATAAGGGTGCCCACCGCCAGAACCAGAATGCGTTCTGTTCTTTCAAAGATTCCCACGCCACAGGCAGGAATCAGATTTTCAGCTCGTGCCTTGGCGTAACTGGTGACAAAAGAGCCCATCAAAATGGCCATAACCAGGAGAAAGGCGCCGCCCAGACCGCTTTTGGCATAGAACAGCGCAATTCCTGAGAAAAGAAAAAAATCAGAGTACCGGTCGACCGTGGAGTCAAGAAAAGCGCCGAAGCGTGACGCACGTCCCGTCACGCGCGCCAACGGGCCGTCCAGCATGTCTCCAATGCCGGCCAGCAGCATCAGCAGCCCGCCGAGAAAGAAAAGCCCGTTGGCAAAAACCAGACCGGTGATGAAGTTTAAGGCGAGGCCGCCCAGGGTCAGCTGATTCGGGGTGAGGCCTTTGCTATCCAGAAAACGAGCGGCCGCGTTAATGGTCGCTTCGATCTTTGGATAAACCGCTTTACGCAGCATGGTTTTTACCGGGGGCAGGTTCCCTGAACAAATTTCTTTACCAGGTCGCGGGCTTCGGTGTCCGGAATCTGTTTCGGCGGATGCTTCATCGTGTAGGCCGAAATGGAAATCAGCGGACCGCCGATCTTGCGGTCGCGGGCAATCCGGCAGGCGCGAATGGCATCAATGCCGCAGCCGGCACTGTTGGGCGAATCCTCGACCGAAAGACGCAATTCCAGATTCATCGGGAATCCCGCAAAGCCGCGGCCTTCCATGCGCAGATAACAGACCTTATTATCATTCTGCCAGGGAACATAGTCCGAAGGACCGATGTGGATGTTCTCTTCTGCCAGCGGTTCGATCAACTGGCTCTGTACCGCCGCCGTCTTCGAAATTTTCTTCGACGCCAGACGCGACCGGTTGAGCATGTTGAGGAAATCCGTGTTGCCGCCCGTGTTCAACTGATACGTGCGGTCAATTTTAACGCCGCGGTCCGAGAACAGCTTCGCCAGCGTGCGGTGAACGATGGTGGCACCGATCTGGGCCTTGATGTCGTCGCCGATGCAGGGAATACGCTTGTCCTGGAAGCGTTTCGCCCATTCCGGATTTGAAACGATAAAAACCGGCATGCAGTTAATAAAACTGACGCCCGCTTTCAAACAGGCTTCGGCGTAATATTCCGTACCCTTCTGGGAACCGACCGGCAGGTAGTTAATCAGAATTTCCGCGCCGGTGTCTTTGAGCACTTTTTCCACTTTGACCGGCTTCGCTTTTGAGGGGATAAAAGTGCGTTCTTCCGGGTAATCCCGCATATGATCAGCAAAGCCGTCCAGAACCGGACCCATCTGAACCTGAACCTTGCTTTTGGGGATATTGGTGAAAAGGGGCAGGACGCAATTGGGTTTGGCATTCAATGCGGCATCAAAACGCTGGCCGACTTTGCGATTGTCGATATCAAATGCGGCGACCACTTCGATGTCTTCCGGGAAATACCCTCCCATGTCATAATTCATGAGTCCCAGATGTTCTTTTTTCTTATTGCCGTTGACACTGGCACGATAATATTCAATTCCCTGAATAAGGGATGCGGCGCAGTTTCCAACACCGGCAATGGCGATTTTGATTTTTCCCATGTTTTGTATTTCCTCCGTAAAAGAGAATCAGAAGGGTCGCTTGAGAGATGAAAAACGCGATGATTATAAGCACTGAACGGAGCGAAAGCAAGCAAAAAGCATGGCTAGTAACCTATTGTAAATAAAAGAGTTGCATTTCAATAGTCCTATAATATCAAATGCGGACCCTTGTTAGGGCCCTAAAACAGGAGGCAGCATGGCATCCATTCAAGACTTTCAGAAAATCGAATTGCGCGTCGCCATCATCGAAGAGGCCGCGCCGCACCCCAATGCGGACAAACTCTATGTCCTCAAGATCCGTGTCGGGGAAGTGCAGAAGCAGATTGTTGCCGGTATTCGCCTGGCTTACGGGGAAACCGAATTGCCGGGCAAGAGAATCGTGATTGTGGACAATCTGGAGCCGGCGGTGATCCGGGGCGTAGAATCCCAGGGAATGCTGCTCGCAGCTTCGGATGAGAACGGGCTCAGTCTGCTGGTGCCGGAGCGGCCAATGACGTCCGGGGCGCGGGTGCGTTAGTATCGCGGAATGTAGAACTGTTCCAGCTGCTGCCACGCCATGTAGTGGAGAAAACCGGCAAAAGCGAACAGGGCTAAAATGGTGAGATTCCGGAGCCAGCCTTCATCCCGCAGCAGGTGGCTGAGTAAAAATCCGATCAAGCCAAAGTACAGCAGAGTGGCGGGCAGCAGGACGAAATAGTCGAGCTGGAATGGCGTGAAATTAAAACCGGTGCCGGCAAAACTGCGCACGAGCGGAAGGGAAACGTTTTGCAGCATATCGGCAATATAAATGGCCGGGCCGATCAACAGGAATACCAGCGGCAAACCCTGTGTGTAAATGAAGAGAGCGAAAGCCGCGATGCCGACAATGAGGAAATTCAAAAACGGGCGATAGAAATAAAACGTTTCCCCAAGTTTCATGACGGCATGTTAATCTCGGGCTGGCCGCCTTGTCAAAGCAATTGTCTTATGTTAGTATCGCCCTCCTATGGTTTTATCCTCACCGCAAACGGCAATCATGACGGAATTTCTTCCATTTAACGGCTGGCGGTACGATTCCGGAAAAGTAAGTTACCGGGAAGTGCTGGCTCCTCCCTATGATGTGATTTCTCCGGCCGAGCAGGGGGCGCTCTACGAAAGATCCGCCTATAACTGTATCCGGTTGATTTTGAACCGTCCGGAAAGCGGAGACACTCCTGAACAGAATGGGTATACGCGCGCCCGCGACTTTTTCTCCGGATGGCAGAGGGAAGGGGTTCTCACCCAGGAGACCACGCCGGCCTACTATCTTTACCGGCAGATTTTTCGCGATCCGGTTTCGGGAAAAGACTGTGTGCGGACGGCCCTGATCGGTCGTTTGCGCCTGGAGCCCTTTGACAAAGGAATCGTTGTTCCGCATGAAAAGACGCTGAGCCGTCCGCGCGCGGACCGCATGCGGTTGCTGGAAACGGCCCGGGTGAATTTCTCGCCCGTGTTTGGGCTGTATGAAGATAATGAACAGGCGATGGCGGCTTTGTATCAGGAGATCCTGAAGCAGGAGCCGGCCTTTGATGTGCCGGATGATAAAGGGGTGCAGCACGCCGTATGGCCGCTTGAGAATTCGGAATTGCAGGACAAGATCCGGAAACTGCTGAGCAGTAAAAAAATCTATATTGCGGACGGACATCACCGTTATCAGACGGCGCTGGATTATGCGATGAAAAAGCGCGGGGAAGCGGGAAATCCTCCCGCCGGTTCACTCGGTTCCGACTATGTCATGATGGCGCTCGTGGAATTTCACGATCCCGGCCTTGTGCTTTATCCGACCCACCGCCTTTTGCGAAAAGAAGGGGTGGCGGAGATCAAAGCCGATTTGATGAAAGCGCTGGAATCCAGCTTTACCGTCCGGCAGGTCAAAGCGGAAAGCCTGGAAACAGAAATCACCAAGGCGGCCGGGGGTAAAACGTCCTTTGGACTTCTTTTCCCGGACAAGGCCTTTGTTTTGGAATTAAAAGATTTTGAAGAGGCAAAAAGCCGGATGCCGGAAGGGCATGCGGATTTATGGTACCGTCTCGACGTCAATCTCGTCTCGCATCTGATTCTTAAATCCCTTTGGGGGATTCCGGAAGAACGCTGGGAATCGGTTCTGTTCTATACGCACTCTTTTGGTGAGGCGCAGGCATGCGTGGAAAAAAAGGAGGCCGGTCTGGCCTTTGTGCTGCCGGCTCCCCGGGTTGAGATATTGCGCGACATGGGCGCGGTGCGTGAGTTAATGGCTCAGAAATCCACCTATTTCTATCCCAAACTGGCCAGCGGGCTTGTTTTTTATGCCCACGAAAACGGAGAAAAATAAGTATGGAAGTTAATTTCCCCCAGGATTCGCGGATTCCGCCGCTTCGTTTCGGCCCGTGGATGATTCCGCTCGTCATTTTAGTTCTCGGATTGACGGCAGTCGGCTCTCTTTTTTACCAGGTGGGACCGGACGAAGTCGGGCTGGTTCAGCGCTTTGGCGCTTATGTGCGCACGACGGGTCCCGGGCTTCAAATGAAACTTCCTTTTGGAATTGAAACGGTGCGCAAGATCAAAACGACCTACGTTTATAAGGAAGAATTTGGTTTTCGTACGGTGGCGGCCGGCGTGCGTTCCATTTTTCAGGGACGGGACGATGAAACCGCCCGCGTTTCCCGTTTGCGTCAGCCCGCCAACAACGACCCCTTGCTGGTCGAATCCCAGATGCTGACCGGTGATTTGAACACCGCGGTAGTCGAGTGGATTGTGCAGTATCGGGTTAAAGATCCGGTGAAGTTTGCCTTCCAGATCCGCAATCCGCGCGAAACACTGCGCAATATGTCGGAAGCGATTATGCGCCTGGTCGTGGGCGACCACAATATCAACCAGATATTGACAGCCGGCCGCGAAGAAATTCAGCTGGAAGCCGAGGCCATGCTTCAGCAGGTGCTGGATGGTTACAACTCGGGCATCGAAATCCGGAATGTGATTCTTCAGGATGTGAACCCGCCGGATGAAGTGAAGCCTTCTTTTAATGAAGTCAATGAAGCCCGCCAGGAAAAAGAGAAGCTCGTCAATCAGGCCTGGGAAGAATACAACCGCATTATTCCGCGCGCACTGGGTCAGGCCGAGCAGCAGATCCGCGAAGCGGAAGGTTATGCGCTGCGGCGTGTGAATCAGGCGCAGGGGGATGCCGATCGTTTCCTGCTTTCCTGGGAAGCCTATCGTCAGGCGCCAGAAGTAACAAAAAAGCGGCTTTATCTGGAAGCTCTGGATGCCACGTTGCCGCAGCTTCAGGACAAGTTGATTATTGATGAAAGCCAGAAAGGCATTTTGCCCTTGCTGCAATTAAATGCCGAAAAAGGAGCGCAGGAAGCATGAGACAGCCGATTCTCGCTCTTTCCCTCATCATTATTTCAATTGCCGGCATTTTAATTCTCAATAGCGCCTTTATTGTGGATGAAACCGAGCAGGTCGTCATCACCCAGTTTGGCGATCCGGTCGGCGAACCCATTCATAATCCCGGGCTTCACTGGAAAGTGCCATTCATTCAGGAAACGCACGTTTTTGACAACCGGATTCTGGAATGGGACGGTTATCCTTCGGAAGTGCCCACGCGCGATAAGAAATTTATCTGGGTCGATGTGACCGGGCGCTGGCGGATCAATGATCCCCTGAAATTTCTGCAAACGATGCACACGGAAACGAACGCGCAAAGTCGTCTGGATGACATTATGGATGGTATTACACGCAACTATATTACCCGGCACCGATTGGTCGACATGGTGCGCACGACCAACCAGATTCTGGAAGCCAAGCCCACCGATGAGGAAGATATCACCGGTGAAAGTAATTATGAGCGGATTGAGGTTGGCCGGGATCAGATCACTCATATGATTCTGGAGTCCGCGCGGAAAATTCTCTCTGAATATGGCATCGAAATGATCGATTTGCGGATCAAGCGCGTCAATTATATCCAGTCGGTTCAAAAGAAGGTTTTTGAGCGGATGATTTCTGAAAGAAAGCGCGCCGCAGAATTTTTGCGTTCCGAGGGTCAGGGATTGCGTGCCGAAATTCTGGGTCAAAAGGATAAAGAACTGGACCGGATTCAATCGGAAGCATACCGTAAGGTTCAGACGCTTCGTGGCGAAGCGGATGCCGAGGCGACGCGTATCTACGGCGAGGCTTATTCCAAAGACCCCGCTTTTTTTGCTTTCCTCAACACGGTGGAACGTTATCCGCGGCTGTTGGCAGGCAGCCGGCTTGTGATTTCCACCGACAGTGATTTTCTGACCTACCTCAAGGACGCGGAATAAACGCGTCCGGGTCGGTGTCTATGCCGGCGCAGCGCTGGAAGCGTTATTCCCGGTGTTTTAAGCTAAAAAAGACTCCCTGGGAAGTTTTTCGCGCTTTGGCGCCCGGTTCCAGGATTTGTTTTTTTCTCGACAGTCATTCCTTCCACCCCCCGAAACAGCGTTATTCCTATCTTGGTTTTGATCCCTTTCTTGAGATCCGGTTGAATGCCTCGGTTCTGGAAATGCGGGGAGTGCGGAATGGGCGCGTGCCGTCATCCCGGTGGGCGTCGACCCTGCGGCAGATTTTCAAGCAATACCAGCTCGTCGGAAAAAGCGCGCCTTATTTTACGGGGGGCGCTGTCGGATTCTGGAGTTATGAATTCGCGGCCTTTCTGGACCGTATCCATTTTCGCCGCAAGCCGGGACCGGATATGCCGCTTGCCTTCCTTGGTTTTTACCGCGAAATTGTGGTTTATGATCATAAGACAAAAACGTTTCGTCTCGTGGTGCATGGCAATAAAAGCGATCTGGATACGGCCTATGAGCGGCTGCGTACTCGCCTGCAGTCCTCCGGTCCATTCCGCTTTGAGAAACCCTTTCATCTAAAACAGTTTGAACCGGAGCTTTCGCGGACGGCCTTTTTGACCCGGGTGCGGCGGGCAAAGGAATACATCCGCGCCGGAGATATTTACCAGGCGAACCTCTCGCAGCGCTTTTCATTCCGATATGGCGGCGACCCGCTTCATCTTTATGAAAGGCTTCGGCGTATTAATCCGTCGCCCTTTGCTTCTTATTTAAGGCAGGAGGACTGGCATATCGTCAGCGCGTCGCCCGAGCGTTTGTTTCAAAAGAAAGGCCGCTGGTGTGAAACGGAACCTATTGCCGGAACGCGCCCCCGGGGAAAGCGGCGCCGTGACGGCGCCCTGGTGCGTGAACTCGCACTGAATGCGAAAGAACGGGCCGAGCATATCATGCTGGTGGACCTTGAACGCAATGATCTGGGACGCGTTTGCGACTGGCCGACGGTTAAAGTGAGCGAGATGATGAAAGTCGAAAAATATTCGCATGTGATGCATCTGGTTTCCAAAATCCGGGGGCGTTTGCAGACCGGCAAGGACAACTGGGACGTGCTTCAGGCGATGTTTCCCGGCGGAACGATCACCGGCTGTCCCAAAATCCGGTGCATGGAAATTATTGATGAGCTGGAACCGCTGCGGCGCGGCATTTACACGGGATCACTCGGTTATGTGGATTTCCACGGGAACGCGGATTTGAACATTGTCATCCGCACGCTGGCGCTCCACCGCCGCGGGCACGGCTATTTTCAGGTCGGCGCGGGCATTGTGGCAGATTCAGACCCCGAGCGCGAATATGATGAAACGCTGCATAAAGGGGAGGCGTTGGCAGAAGCCCTCGTCTCGGATCCATGATTTTTCAGGCCTATTGCCGCGGTCAAGCCGTTCACGAGACACAGCTGCTTCAATGGCTGGTGCTGGATTCGCCGGGACTTTTTGAGACGCTGCGGGTTTATGACGGGCATATCTTCTGTGAGGAAGAGCATCTGGAGCGGCTGGAGGCATCGGCTCGCAGCACCGGAAGCAAAATCCCCTGGAGCCGGGCGAAAATCCGGCAGGAGCTGCGGCTTGCACTTCGTGCCTCGCGTCTGACGGATGCCGTCCTTCGCATTACCTTTTGCGGTGAACATGGTTTCGTGTTGGCCGGAATACGGGCCCGCCGGCTGCAATTGTGGCGCGAAGGCGTGGCGATCCGCACGGCATCCGAAATCCGGCCGCAGCCCAAGGCCGGGCCGTCATCGGCCAAAACAGGCGATTATCTTGCCTCGGTGATGGCCGGACTGGGCGTTCCGGATAGCGCAGCGACGTATGAATGGTTATCGCTGGATGCCCGCAAATATGTGGCTGAAACGCGGATCGGAAATATTTTTCTGATTTCAAAAAACGGAAAAAAAACCGAGCTCTGGACGCCGCCGTCGGGGAGCATCTTGAATGGCGTCACCCGGCGCTTTGTGATAGAATGCGCCTCTCAGCTGAAAATCCCCGTGCGTGAAACTTTTTTTTCGCGGCATGAACTCTTCAATGCGCGGGAAGTTTTTTTGACAAACACATCATGGGAAATTCTTCCGGTGCGTGAACTCGACGGCCGCCGCATTGCCGCGGGCCATCCCGGAAAACTCACCCAGGCCCTGCACCGCGAATTCAGAAGGAAAGTGAAAATCCAATGCCAAAAGCAAAAAAAACCCGGCGCGCATTAATCAGTCTCTCGGATAAAACAGGTCTTATTCCTTTTGCGCGGGCGCTCGCAAAACATCAGGTGGAAATTCTTTCAACCGGAGGCACGCTTAAAGCCCTCCGGGATGCCGGCATTCAGGCGCGCCCGGTCGAAGAGTTCACGGGTTTTCCCGAAATTCTGGAAGGGCGGGTCAAGACCCTGCACCCGAAAATTCACGGCGGTTTGCTTTTCCGCCGCGAGAAGGCGTCGCATGTGCGAGAAGCCGCCCAGCATGGTATTGAATCCATTGATTTTGTGGTGGTAAATCTGTATCCGTTTGAAGAAGTGACGGCCCGCCCGAACGTGGGGCTTGAAACGGCGATCGAGAACATTGATATCGGCGGTCCTTCTATGCTGCGTTCGGCAGCGAAAAACTCGGAATCCGTGACCGTGATCTGTGATCCTTCAGATTACTCGCGTGTGATGGAGGCAATGAAACAAAACAAGGGGCAGGTGCCGGCCGAGCTGCGGCGGGAGCTGGCGTGCAAGGTTTTCGAACGGACTTCTTCCTATGATAAGGCGATTTTCAGTTTCCTTTCGCGCCGGCCGTCGGCAAAATCCGGTGAACCGGCGCCGTTACCGGAGCGGCTGGATGTGACCTATCAGAAAAAGCAGGAATTGCGCTACGGCGAAAATCCGCATCAGCGGGCGGCGCTTTACACGGCAGTGGAACGCGGACCGCGTTTCGAATTCAATCAGCTGCATGGCAAAGAGTTGTCCTTCAATAATCTGCTCGATATTGAAGCGACGGTCGACATTCTGCGCGAATTTGAGGCGCCCGCGGCCTGTGTAGTGAAGCATAACAATCCCTGCGGCATGGCGGAGGGCGAGAACCTGGCGGATGCTGTAGAGCGTGCGGTGGAATGCGATGCCATGTCGGCGTTTGGCGGCATTATCGGATTGAACCGGCCTTGCAACAAGCATACGGCGGAGAAAGCGCTGGAGCTATTGCGCTTTTTCGAAGTGATTGTGGCTCCTTCGTTTGATCGCCCGGCACTTAAATTGCTTCAGGCGCGCAAGAATTTGCGCGTCATTGCGACCGGGGAGCTGGGCGAAGGCGGTCCTTATGACATGCGCTTTTTCAAAAGCGGGATTTTGCTTCAGGACCGGGACAAACCCATCCGTTCTCATCTAACCCAGCTGCGTAAGAATCTGAAGGTAGTGACCAAAGTCAAACCGTCTGCCCAAGAGCTCGAAGATCTTCTTTTTGCCTGGAAATGCGTTAAAGTGGTGAAATCAAATGCGATTGTCATTACGCAGGGCCGGCAGACAGTTGGCATCGGTGCGGGACAGATGTCCCGGGTGGATGCTGTGTATCTGGCGTGTCAAAAAGCAGGTTTCCGCACGGAAGGCGGTTATCTGGCCAGTGACGCTTTCTTCCCGATGCCGGATTCTATTGAAGAGGCCCGTGACCATAAAATCCGGGCCATTATTCAGCCGGGCGGGTCCATCCGCGACGCCGATGTGATCGAGGCCTGCAATCTCTACGGCATCGCCATGGTGTTCACGGGCGAGCGCCATTTCCGGCATTAAGGTAAATCCGCCCGTTTTCGGGCGGCGTGGTATTCCCCATGAAATTTTCCGAATCCCTTGCGTACCTGAATTCGTTTCTCAATCTTGAGCGTACGGGGTTGGGCCCCCGGAACCGCACGTGGAATCTGGACCGCACAAAATGGCTTCTCGCGGCGGCCGGTCATCCCGAGCGGCGGCTGAATTCGATTATTATTGCGGGGACAAAAGGAAAAGGTTCCACCGGATTCTTTTTGGAATCCATTCTTCGGAATCACGGCATCTCCACGGGTTTTTACTGCTCGCCTCATCTGGAAGATCCCCGGGAACGTATCCGCCTGAACGGAAAGCCGGTTTCACGGCGTCTCTGGAGTCAGGCGATGCAGGAAGTGCGCCGTAGGCTGCAGCGGCATCCCATTCCAAAAGGCTTGGGAACCCTGACCTACTTTGAGGTCATGACCTTTCTGGCGGTCCAGGTTTTTGCGCTGGCGGGGGTGCGGGCCGCCATCTTTGAAGTGGGCATGGGGGGACGCCTGGATGCCACCAATGCGCTCGGAGCGCCGCTGGTGCTGTTGACGCCGATTCATTATGACCATGAAGCCTTTCTGGGGCGGACCCTGAAGAAAATCGCCGCAGAGAAGGCCGCCGTGATCCACTCCGGAGCCATCGTGATCAGCGCGAAGCAGCATCCGGAGGCCCGCGGATCGATCCTGGCCCGGTGCCGGCAGGAGAAAGCCCGGCTGATCTGGATTCGCCGGCCGGTGGCCCGGCAGCCGGGTCTTGCCGGGGAGCATCAGAAATGGAATGCCGCCCTGGCGGTCAAGGCCGCCGGTGAACTTCGCGAGTATTTTGGCTGGCCCCTGAAGGCCGGCCGGTTCTCGACGGCTCTTGCATCCGCTTCCGCTTGGCCGGGCCGTTTGGAATCCTGGGAGGGGAAGCCTTCCGTTCTTCTGGACGTGGCTCATAATCCGGCTTCGGTGATAGCGCTTGTCCGCTTTCTTAAAAGAGGCGGCGGCGGAAAAGCAAAACATCCTGTCTTGATTTTTGGAACCTCCCGGGATAAAAAGGCAGCCGCCATGCTCCAGGAACTGGGTACCTATTTTAAAGAGGTCATTGTGACGGAATTCCGAAATCCCCGCAGCTTTGATGTCCGCTCTTTAATGCAGGCCGCAGCACCTTATTTTCAGCGTGTCCTGCCCGCTGCGGACAGCGAGTCTGCCTTTCGCCTGGCCGGGTTACGGACCGGGCCAAAAGGCCGTGTGGTGGCCGCCGGGTCCTTTTATCTGGTTGGCGAAATCCGTACCTGCTTGCGCCGGTCGCACCGGCTCATTCAAGAAAGGCGTTCATGATGGAAGAAACCATTGCGGCGATTGCGACACCGCCGGGAGAAGGCGGTCTGGGGGTGATCCGGGTCAGTGGATCGGAAGCGTTTGCGGTGGCCGCGAAGGTCCTGCGGTTTTCCAAAGGCCTTTTATCGGAGTTTGCGTCGCACACGATTCATTATGGAACGGTGCAGGAGAACGGACAACTGGTGGACGACATCCTGGCCGCCGTCTTTCGTGCGCCCCATTCTTTTACCGGTGAAGATACAATCGAAATCAGCGGGCATGGCGGGCAGGGGGTCCTTCAGCGAATCCTCTCTCTTTTATTTGAAGCCGGAGCGCGCCCGGCGGAGCCGGGTGAATTTACCAAGCGTGCTTTTCTGAACGGTAAAATGGATTTGATGCAGGCCGAAGCGGTGCTGGATTTGATTCAAAGCCGCAGCCGGCGCTCTCAGGAAATGGCCGTTCGTCAGTTAAAGGGCGCACTTTCACAGCGAATCGGTGATATGAAAAACCGGTTGATGCGATTTTACGCGCACCTCGAAGCCTATCTGGATTTTCCGGAAGAAGATCTTGAGGTGTATACGGACGCCGGGTTGTCGCAGCTTTTATCCGGCGTGCTTTCTGAGATGGAAACGCTGCTGGCGGGTTTCTCCCGCACACGGCTTTTGCGTGAAGGCGCGAAAGTGATCATTGCCGGGAAACCCAACGTGGGTAAATCCTCTTTGTTCAATGCCCTGCTCGAGCGGGACCGTGCGCTGGTATCCCCGTATCCGGGAACGACGCGGGATCATTTGGAAGAAGGGATTGAAATCGACGGTATCCTGATCCGTTTAACCGATACGGCGGGTTTCTCCGGCCGCTTTTCCAATCCCCTGGACCAGATGGGGGTCGAGCGGACGCGCCAGGCACTGGATGAGGCGGATCTTTGCCTGTTTTTGATCGACGGTTCTGCGCCGCTGGATGATGAAGACCGGAAAACGTTTGAAGCGATTCAGACGGCAAAGAAAAAAATGATCACGGTGATGACTAAATCGGATCTTCCGGTTAAAACAAGCACGGAAGCATTGCGTCAGATGTCCGGCGTCGATGAAAAGTTTATTTCTATTTCTGTTTTTTCACGCGAAGGCATTTCTCTTCTCGAAAAAGAAATCGTGCGGAATATTTTTGACGGAGATTCTGCAGCGGAAGGGGAACAGATCACACGGCTTCGTCATCGTCATGCGTTACAAACGGCCGTTGCTTCCCTGCGGCGGGGACAACAAGCTTTTGGTGAAAAAGCGTCACTGGAATTGATTGCTTTTGAAGTGCGTGCGGCGCTGGAAGCACTGAAAGAATTGATCGGAGAGGTGTATTCGGAAGATTTGCTGGATGTAATTTTTTCCGAATTTTGTATCGGGAAATAAAAAAAGTTTTTGCAACAAAAAATTTAAATTTATTTTTCATCTTTTTCATTTTTGAGTTTGACAGCGGTTCAATGTTTAGTAAAATACCCGACGCTTAAGTTGGAAACGAATTCTTGTCGAGAAACAGCCGATATAAAAATAAGGTTAAAGAGCTTCTGGATTACCCCGAATGATTAATTCTGTTTCCCGTTCAGTTAAGAAGTGCCGTATCCCGCTTAAGCCGATTTTGTTACCGGATTTTTCAGTCAGAAGTAAATAAAAAGGTTTCACCTGTAAGGGTGGAACCTTTTTTGTCTCTAAAGACGGTCGACTGAACAAATCCATCGCTGGAAATCACCGGTACCTTCCGGTACCGGTTCAAGGGAGGCAGCGAGAGCCGGGATGGCGGCCCCAAGGTCCCAAATCACAAAGCTCGCTCGAAATTCCAACGAAAAAATGGTTAAAGTCATATTTCAGCAAGGCCGATTTATCATCTAAACACACTAGATATGGTATTTTGGCGTCAAAAAATCTCAAGATATGGTAAAATAAGCATTTACGGGCTGGTACGGCTGAAGGCCCGTAAAACCGAGAGGAGAAGCCGGTATGGGCGTTAAAACCACCAAAAAATCAGGCAATAAGACAGTGTCCCGGGAAGAGGAGTTTGAACTTAAGAATGGATTGACCTTTGAGCGTTATTTTACGCAGGAAGGGCAGGATCCGCTGGATGCTGTTGAATATACGCGCCGCACTTCGGCTATTACCAATCCGGATGGCTCGGTGGTTTTTCGCATGGAAGATGTGGAAGTCCCCAAAGACTGGAGTCAGCTGGCAACCGATATCATTGTTTCCAAATATTTCCGTAAAGCCGGGGTTCCTGAAACCGGTCATGAAGTCAGCGCCCGCCAGGTGGTTTACCGCATTGCCCATACCATTCGTGAAGCCGGTGAAAAGCTGGGAAATTATTTCAAGTCTCCCCGCGATGCCCAGATTTTTGAAGATGAACTCCTCCATCTGTTGATTACCCAGAAAACGGCCTTCAATTCGCCGGTGTGGTTCAATTGCGGCCTTCATTTGTACGGGATCAAAGGCAGTGGTGGCAGTTGGTTCTGGGACAGCGAGACGGACACCATCAAGCAGACCGAAGACGCCTATACCCATCCGCAGTGCTCCGCCTGCTTTATTCAGTCGGTTGGAGACGATCTCATGGCGATTTTCGAGCTGGTTCAGAACGAAGCCCGTCTTTTCAAATACGGTTCCGGTACAGGATCCAATTTTTCGCCGATTCGCGGCCGGCAGGAAAAACTTTCCGGCGGCGGTACGTCTTCCGGACTGATGTCTTTCCTGGAGGTTTTCGATCGTGGAGCCGGGGCCACCAAATCGGGCGGAACGACGCGCCGGGCCGCAAAGATGGTTTGTCTGGATCTCGATCATCCGGAAATTGTCGATTTCATCAACTGGAAGGCCCGCGAAGAAAAGAAGGCCAAGATCCTGATTGATGCCGGCTATCCTTCAGACTTCAACGGGGAAGCTTACCGGACGGTTTCGGGCCAGAATTCCAATAACTCGGTCCGCATATCCGACGACTTCATGAAGGCTTACGAAAATGACGGGGAATGGCAGACCCGTTTCCGGACAACCGGGGAAGTTTGCGAAACCTTTAAGGCCCGCGATTTGATGGATCAGATTGCCCAGGCCGCCTGGAGCTGTGCGGATCCAGGGGTTCAGTTTGATTCCACAATTAACCGCTGGCATACCTCCAAGGCATCGGGCAAAATCAATGCCTCTAATCCCTGCTCGGAATACATGTACCTGGATGATTCCGCTTGCAACCTGGCCTCCATCAATTTGATGAAGTATGTGGATGCCGAAGGCCGCTTTGATATTGAAGCCTACCGCCACACCATCCGGGTTTTTATCACGGCAATGGAAATTGTGGTGGATCTGGCTTCGTATCCGACCCGCCAGATTGCCAAGAACAGCCATGATTACCGGCCGTTGGGCCTTGGTTATGCCAACCTGGGTACGATGCTTATGGTCGAAGGGATTCCTTATGATTCTTCCCGTGCGACGGCGGTGGCCGGCGCTTTGACGGCGATCATGACCGGCCATGCCTACAAGGTTTCTTCGGAAATTGCTGCGTCCAAAGGACCGTTTCCGGGGTATCCCAAAAACCGGGAGTCCATGCTGGAAGTCATCGGCATGCATCGGGATGCCGCCTATGAAATTTCGGCTGAAGACTGTCCGGCTGATCTTCTCGAAGCCGCCCGCGAAGACTGGGAAGAGGCGTTGCGGCTGGGCAAGAAATTTGGCTACCGCAACGGACAGGCAAGCGTCATTGCGCCGACTGGAACCATCGGGCTTCTGATGGATTGCGATACGACGGGTATCGAACCGGATTTCGCGCTGGTGAAGTTCAAGAAACTGGCCGGAGGCGGGTATTTCAAGATCATCAATCAGTCCGTACCGCTGGCATTGCGGCGGCTTGGATATGCGGATGCTGAGATTCAGGATATCGTCGATTACATTCGCGGGACTTCACGCCTGGAAGGCACCCCGTGGATTAACCGGGAGACGCTGAAAGAAAAGGGCTTTGCGGAAGAAGATCTGGCGCGCATTGAAGCGATGCTGCCCTCGGTTTTTGATCTTTCCTTTGCCTTCACTCGCTGGACGCTCGGAGAGGAAACGCTGAAGCGCCTCGGGATCAAACCCGAAGCCTTCAACAAGCCGGATTTCAATTTGTTATCGGCGCTGGGTTTCAGCCGTGCGGAAATTGATGAGGCGAACAACGTTATTTGCGGCATGATGACGATCGAAGGCGCGCCGCATTTGAAGTCTGAACATCTTCCGATTTTCGATTGTGCCAATAAATGCGGAAAATACGGAGAACGCTTCCTTCATCCCATGTCCCATATCCGGATGATGGCTGCTGCCCAGAAGTTTATTTCGGGCGCGATTTCCAAGACCGTGAATCTGCCCAATGAAATTACGGTCGAAGAAATCAAGGATATCTATGTCCAGGGCTGGCAGATGGGGCTCAAGGCCGTGGCGCTTTACCGCGATGGCTGCAAGCACTCTCAGCCGCTCAATACGCGTTCGGATAATAAGGACGACAAGGATGAGAAGGCGGAAAAGAACCCGCAGATTCCGGCCGCTGCGGCAGCCGCTCTGCAGGAATTGACCCGCCGCCGCCGGCTTCCGAAAAAGCGGGACGGGATTACGGTCGAGGCCCGTGTGGGAGGCCAGAAAGTGTATCTCCGCACCGGCGAATATGAAGACGGAAAACTTGGCGAAATTTTTGTGGATATCCACAAAGAAGGCGCTGCGTTTCGTTCGATCATGAACTGTTTTGCGATTGCCGTTTCGCTCGGCCTGCAGCACGGGGTGCCGCTGGAAGAATTCGTCAGTGTGTTTACCTTCACGCGCTTTGAGCCGCAGGGATCCGTGGATCATCCGAATGTGAAATTTGCGACTTCGATTGTGGATTTCCTGTTCCGGGTGCTGGGAATGGAATATCTGGGCCGCACTGATTTTGTCCAGGTTCCGCCTGATCCCGCCACGCTGCAACTGAATACGCAGAAGGTTCATCAGCTGCCGGAAAGCTCTCCGGCACCGGCGGCTCCCGGAAACGGTCACGCCAAGGAAATTGATGGCGCGGCGCAAGCGGCCGCCCGCAATGGGGGGTCCCGTCTGGTGGCCGCCCAATCCGAGGCGGGTCATGCCAAGGCGGATGCGCTCGATGAACATCTTTCCGGTATGATGGGGGATGCGCCCTTCTGTAATGTCTGCGGGCATGTCACCGTCCGGAATGGATCCTGTTATCGCTGTCTGAATTGCGGTAACAGCATGGGCTGTTCCTGATCCCAAGCGGTTGTTCAATGAAGGCCCGGAAGAGTTTTCTTCCGGGCCTTCTTCTTTTTCCCCTCGTTTAGAATCCTTCCTTTTCGGCCGATGTTACACTTGATCCTATGAAGTTTCCGACGCTAGAACGCCTTTTTACGCGAAGCCAGCGGCCCTCCATCCTGACCCGGCCGGATGTCCTGCAGCTTTTGTTCTGTCTGCTCATCATTCTGCTGCATTTAATTCTCCTGGCCTCGGGACGGATGGAAGCAGCCGAGCAGCGTGTTCTCGATTATTTTTTCCGCCAGCGGCCTGCACTTGAAGTTCATCCGGATCTGGTCGTCATTGAAATTGACGAAGAGAGTCTGCAATCCATCGGTCAATGGCCCTGGCCGTGGAACTACCATGCGGCCATGATGAATGTGCTGCATAAGTGGAAAGCCAAAGCCATCGTTTTCAATATGCTGTTTCAGGATTCTCCCGGCGTTTATGAAACAACGACATTGAAAGAAGCGATTCAAAAGGCGGAGAATGTTTATCTGCCGGTTGTGCTGGAAAAGAATCCGGGAAAAACTTATTGGGTGCATTCCCTGCCTATGGTGCTGGAACCCGGCGGGGAGAGCCTGCAATGGCGGTATTCGCTTCCGGAGATCAACGAAGCTGCCGCGGGCGTCGGGCATATTAATGCCGAACCCGATCCCGACGGGGTGCTTCGGCGCATTGCGCCTTATCTGGTCTCCCGCAAAGCCTCTCATCCTTATCTGGGGCTGCAAATCTACTATGATCATCTGGACCGTTTCAGCCAGTCGGCGGTTTCCTTACCGCTGGATTCGGAAGGCAAACTGCTGATCAACTGGGCCGGGACCCGGCAAAGCGTTATTCCCCATTATTCTTTTGCAGATGTGATCCGTACGTATCAGGCCCTTGAGCAGGGGCGGCCGCCGGTATTAAACCCGTCCGATTTTGCGGGAAAAATCTGTCTGATCGGCCTGAGTGCGCGCGGCGTGGCCAACTTAAAGGCGACCCCCATGGCGGCGGAGTTCCCGCTGGTCGGCGTGCTGGCCCACGTGGCAAACAGTTTACTGACGCGGCAATTTATTCGGGAGGTGCCGCTCGGCATGAATGCCATGCTTTTAGCGCTCGTGGGGATGGCGGCATCACTTCTTTTTGTTTCCCTGCGGTATTTCGCTTCTTTTCTCTGGGCGGTCGCCCTTGGGGTGCTCTGGATGGCGGGAGCTTTTCTTGCTTTCTGGCTGGCCGGGTACTGGATTTATGTGCTTCAACCGGTTTTGCTGATTCTGGTGCTGTTCATTTTTTCCATGCTGTACAGCCATCTTGTCGCCAGCCGGGAACAGGCGCGGCTTTTTGATTTGGCCACGCGTGACGGTTTGACCGGTCTTTTTGTCATTCGTTATTTCCGGGAAGTGGTGAACCAGGTCACGCGGGAATCGCATCATAACGGCAATCCGCTTTCCGTGATTTTGACAGACCTGGATAATTTCAAGCCGGTCAACGATACATTCGGACATGCGGCGGGGGACTATGTGTTAAAGCATGCGGCCCGCATCATCCAGTCCTGCCTGCGGTCGCAGCGCCCGTTTCACGAAACTGATTTTGTGGCCCGCTACGGGGGAGAAGAATTTATTGTCATGCTCCGCAATACCGCGTTGAAAGATGCGGCTGAAAAGGTGGCGGAACGGATCCGCAAGGCGATCGAACAGCATCATTTTGACTGGGAAGGAAAACGAATTCCCGTAACGATTAGCTTGGGCGTCGGCACCCTGCATCCAAAAGAGACGATTCCCGACCCGATGATCCGGCGTGCCGACGAGGCGCTGTACCGGTCCAAAAAAACAGGTAAAAACAAGGTCTCTACAGAAGAAGATCTGCGCCAGACGACGGGAAGTTGACCGGAATTGCCGGAACGCTTACAATGGCACCTTCACTGCAAGTTTGTCTTCTTTCCTTATGGAGAGGTCGCATAATCCGGTATTGCACCGGTCTCGAAAACCGGCGGGCGCTTGCGCCCTTGAGAGTTCAAATCTCTCCCTCTCCGCCATCAATCTTATGATTGATGACGGCACAAGGAGCGTCTGGGGAAGACGCTCTCTTGTGACCGCCAAAGAGATTTTCCGCATAGGGAATCGTCAAGATTCCCATGTGGAGTCCTCGCGCACGGGCGCGAGGGCAAATCTCTCCCTCTCCGCCATCAATCTTATGATTGATGACGGCACAAGGTGCGTCTAAGGAAGACGCTCTCTTGTGACCGCCAAAGAGATTTCCCGCATAGGGAATCGTCAAGATTCCCATGTGGAGTCCTCGCCGCCATCGCCCGGCAGAGCCCGATAGGGCATGCTATACTTCTTTTAACCTTGTATAACCTCTCGCAATTCATCGTCTGGAATAAATAATTATGGCTGAACCATCGTCAGGTTCCTCAGAAGTCCAGGAACTCATTGCAACACTTAAAGAAGACAAGTCCGCCTCCATTCGGAAAGGCGCGGCAGAGTCTCTTGGAAAAATCGGCGACCTTCACGCCATTGCAGCCCTGACGGCCGCCCTGGCCGACTCGAATGAGGAAGTGGCCCAGGCGGCCACCCATGCCTTGCAGCGCATCGGAGTTCCGGCCGCCGAAGCCCTGATTCAATCCCTTGAAGATTCCAACGCCGTGATTCGCCGGCGGGCCGTCTTTCTTCTTTCCGGAATGAACGGGCTTCCCGTCGGCACGTTGACGTCCAAACTGTCGGCCGAAAAAGCAACCGTCCGGGCCGGCATTGCGGAAGTAATTGGAAAACGCCACGAAACGGAAGCGGCTTCCCAGCTTTTTCCCTTAGTCAAAGATCCGGATGGGGAAGTCCGCTTTCAGGCGGTAGAAGCGCTGGGAAGACTGCGGCGTGCGGAATCCGTTTCCGTTCTGGCCAGTTGTTTGACGGATGCGGAAGTCCGTATCCGGGTTGCCGCCGTCCATTCGCTTTCCGGTTATGAAAATCCGGAACTCGTGGTGGATGCTCTTCTTGAGGCGCTCAAAAATGAACAGGCGGCGGTGCGTGAAAAAGCAGCGGCCTATTTCGGAGAGCGTCCGGATGCCAAGGCCATCCCGGCTTTGCGTGAGGCGTTGAACGACAAAAATGCAAGCGTCCGCTTGTGTGCGGTTCAGGCGCTGGGGCGGCTTCGGGACAGCGGGTCGGCTGAAGCCTTGCGCGGATTAAAACAGGACAACGATGAACGGGTGAAATCGGCCGCGGCGGAAGCCTTGGAAATTCTGGATACCGCCGAAGAGGAAGATCAGCTGATCGAGCGGTTAAAAGATGAAAATGAAAATGTCCGGGCAATTGCCGCGGGAAAGCTCGGGAAAATTCATAGCACCAAAGCGCTGGAAGTTCTTTGTGAAGCTTATGCGGACAAAAGCGACAACGTCCGTGAACAGGTTGTGACGGCGCTGGGAAAAATCGGAGACCCGAAAGGTTATCCGGTTTTGATCAAGGCCCTGAATGATGAACTGGAGGCGACGCGTAAAGCGGCAGCCGCTTATCTGGAACAGTATGGAGAAAAAACCCTGGATGCGTTGATCGAGGGATTGAAAGACAAGGAAGCCATTGTGCAGCAGCGGGTCATTGCCCTGCTCAGCCGATTGAATGATCCCAAAAGCATTGCGCCTTTGGTCGAAATGCTCAAGATCCGCAATGATAAAGTCCGAGACGATGCGACACTGGCACTCACCTTGTTGGGACCTTCGACGGTGGATCCCTTGATCAAGGCACTTGGAAATGAAGACCGTTTCATGCGTCAGCAGGCGGCGGAGGCTTTGGGGAGAATTGGCGATGCCAAAGCAGTGGAGGCGCTTGCCGCTCTGGTGAAGGATCCCGAACCGCCCGTCCGGATGCGTGCCTTGAATGCGTTGGGGCAAATCGGCGATTCAAAAGCGATGGATGCCCTCAGCGAAGGCTTGCGCGATAAAGACAAACAGGTGCAGGAAACGGCCGTGGCGGCGATCGGCATGGTCGGCAAGGCCGCCGTGGCTTACCTCATTAAAAGCCTGCAGGATCCTTCTCCGGCGGTACAAGGGAATGCGGCCCGTGTCCTCGGGGCCTTGAAAAGCACGGAGGCCATCGACGCATTAAAAAGTTCACTCCAGAATCCGGATGCCGAAGTCCGCAAGCGGGTGCTGGAAGCTTTGGGAACCATCGGGGATGGAAATATACTGCAGGAAGTTCGCCCCTTACTACAAGACGCAGATCCTTCGGTGCAGGTACGCGCTGCCTGGTGTTTAGGGCGGCATGGCGATACCGAAGCTTTAAAAGTGGCGGCCCAGGTGCTGGAAAAGGGAGAGCCTCAGGCGCGGCGGGAAGCGGCCTGGGTTTTTCGCCAGATCGGGGCACCGGCGGTCGAGATATTGATGGAGCTTTTGAAGTCGCCCACGGCGGATGCCCGGCTTGAGGCCGCGCAAGTCCTCGGCGAATTGCGCGAAAAACGGGCCGCCGATGCGCTGTTGGAACTCGTCAAAGACAAGGATTCCCGGGTGCGGAAAGCGGCGGTCGACAGTCTATCCAAACTTGGGGACGCTCGTGTGCGGGAAGCCCTGCTGGAAGTGCTTAAGGATAAAAATGAAAATGTGCGGGCGGCTGCGGCGTCGGCCATGGGGCAGCTTGCCGATATCGAAGCGATTGCCAAAGGTCTGCAATGCCCGTTTTGCGGCGCCCGCTTGCGACTTCCGACCGCCGGTAAGAAACATGCAAACTTCAATCCGGGTCAGTATTGGGGACTTTTAATCGGCGGGATTGTTTTGACACCGGTCCTGATCGGTATCCCGCTGATTATTTATGCGCTTTCGCTGAAGCCTGAAAAACAACTCTATGTGATGTGTTTGAAATGTAAGAAGCAGGTGGAGTTGAAGAAGTAATCAGCCGGCAGGCGGATTCGGCGTGGTGGCCAGATAATCGCGATTCATCTTCGCAATAAACTTCACGTGGATGCTTTTGGGGCAGGCTTCCATGCATTCATAGTGATTGGTGCAGTTTCCAAAACCTTCCTCATCCATCTGACGCACCATATTCCAGACGCGTTTGGCTTTCTCCGGCTGTCCCTGGGGCATTTTGGCCAGATGAGAAACCTTGGAAGCCACAAAGAGCATCGCTGAGGCATTGGGGCAGGCTGCCACACACGCGCCGCAGCCGATACAGGCGGCCGCATCCATCGCTTCTTCGGCATCGTCTTTGGGAATCAACAGCGTATTGCCGTCCTGAGCCCGGCCTGTGCTGGCCGAAACATATCCGCCGGCCGCGATGATGCGGTCAAAAGCCGAACGGTCGACGCAGAGATCCTTGACAACCGGGAAGGCGCGTGCCCGCCAGGGCTCGATAAAAATTTCATCGCCATCCTGAAACCGGCGCATATGCAGCTGGCAGACGGTCGTGGCTTTATCCGGGCCGTGGGCTTCTCCGTTAATCATCAGGGAACACATACCGCAAATGCCCTCGCGGCAGTCATGATCAAAAGCCACCGGGTCTTCACCGCGGCTTTCCAGCTGTTCGTTGAGAACGTCGAGCATTTCCAGAAAGGACATATCCGGACTAAGGTCGGTCAGTTCATACGTGACCATTTTGCCGGCGCTATTGCGGTTCTTCTGCCGCCAGATATGAAGCTTCATTTTCATTATTTATAGCTCCTTTGTGCAAGCTGGACGGATTCGAAATGCAGCGTCTCTTTATGAAGTTCCGCCGCTTTTCCGGGACGGTGCTGCCAGGCGGCGACATAGGCAAAATGTTCATCGTCGCGTTTGGCTTCGCCGTCCGGCATCTGGCTTTCGACCCGGAAGTGCCCGCCGCAGGATTCTTTGCGGTGAAGCGCGTCCTGACACATTAATTCGGCGAATTCCAGGAAATCGGCAACCCGGCCGGCACGCTCGAGCGTCTGGTTCAGCTCCTGCCCCTCGCCGGGGATGCGGACGTTCTGCCAGAACTCCTCGCGCAAGGCGGGAATTTCTGCCAAAGCTTTCTTCAGACCGGATTCGCTGCGCGACATTCCGCAGTAGTCCCACATGAGTTTGCCGAGCTGACGGTGAAAATCATCCACCGTCCGGCGGCCATTGATGCCAAGCAGGCGACGGGTTTGTTTTTCAGCCCGTTCACGGGTTTCGGAAAATTCGGGGGCATTGGCCCCTTCGCCGGGCCGGATGCGCGCCAGAAAGTCACTGATGGTGGCCGGGATGATGAAATACCCATCGGCCAGGCCCTGCATGAGGGCGCTCGCTCCCAGGCGATTGGCTCCGTGATCGGAGAAGTTGGCTTCACCCAGAACGAAAAGGCCTTCGACGGTGCTCATTAAATTGTAATCCACCCAAAGACCACCCATCGTGTAGTGCGGAGCCGGGTAAATGCGCATCGGCGTTTTATAGGGATTTTCGCCGGTAATTTTTTCATACATATGAAAGAGGTTGCCGTAGCGTTCCTCGACGGTTTTTTCTCCAAGACGCCGGATCGCGTCGCCAAAATCAAGATACACGCCCTGGCCGCCCGGGCCGACTCCGCGGCCTTCATCGCAAACTTCTTTGGCGCTGCGGGATGAGATATCCCGCGGGGCAAGATTGCCGAAACTGGGATATTTGCGTTCCAGCACATAGTCGCGCGCATCATCGGGAATATGCTGGGGCGGTCTTTTGTCTTCGGCGCTTTTGGGGACCCAGATGCGGCCGTCATTTCGCAATGACTCGGACATCAGCGTCAGTTTCGACTGGTAATGTCCGCTTACGGGAATGCACGTCGGGTGAATTTGAGTGAAGCAGGGATTGGCAAAATAGGCGCCCTGCTTATGGGCCCGCCAGGCGGCGGTAACATTGCAGCCTTTGGCGTTGGTCGAAAGAAAGAAAACATTGGAGTAGCCGCCGGTGGCCAGAATGACAGCATCTCCGGAGTGCGTTTCGATTTTTCCGTTAATCAGATTGCGGGTGACGATCCCGTGCGCCCGGCCGCCCGAGACCACGACATCCAGCATTTCGGTGCGGCTGTGATGTTTGATTTTTCCCAGATGGATTTGCCGTTCCATCGCCTGATAGGCGCCGAGCAGAAGCTGCTGGCCGGTCTGGCCGCGGCAATAAAAGGTTCGTGAAACCTGGGCACCGCCAAAAGACCGGTTCGCCAGAAAACCACTGTATTCGCGGGCAAAGGGGACGCCCTGTGCTACGCACTGATCAATGATGTTGGTACTTAATTGTGCGAGGCGGTAGACATTGGCTTCACGCGAACGAAAGTCGCCTCCTTTGATGGTGTCGTAGAAAAGACGCCGGATGCTGTCGCCGTCATTTTGATAATTTTTTGCCGCGTTGATCCCGCCCTGGGCGGCAATGCTGTGCGCCCGCCGCGGACTGTCCTGGAAACAAAACGTTTCGACTTCATAGCCAAGTTCCGCCAGAGAAGCCGCCGCCGATCCGCCAGCCAGCCCGGTGCCGACAATGAGAATCTTGTATTTGCGTTTATTGGCGGGATTGACCAGCTTGCCTTCGAAAAGACGCTTGTCCCACTTTTCGGCCAGGGGACCCGAAGGGATTTTGGCATCAAGGGTCATGCAGCACCTCCCGGCAGCGGTAAGTAGCCGCTGACGGCCGCAACGGGAATGGCGATGTATCCGGCGGCAATGAGGACCGCAAGCAGCCAGCTGAGCCGCTTGAGGCAGACCATTGTGCGTTCATTATTCCAACCCAGGGATTGAAAAGCGCTGGAAATGCCGTGGCTGAGATGCATGGCAAGCAGCAGCATGCTGACAATATAGATCCCCGTGATACGCCAGTCGCGAAAAGCCGTGACCACCATGGTGTAAACATCATGACGTCCCAGGGGGTCTTTGAGATGCATGATTTCCGGATGGGTAACCCCCACAGTGAAATGAAGCAGATGGTAAACAATGTAGACCAGAATCAAGAGACCGGAGATCATCATGGTG